>WJKG01000121.1 GCA_014729205.1 candidate division GN15 bacterium
CAAGTGCCCCAAAGGCTACAATCATGAGCGGCAGCTGCATGTAGGCCTCGCGCATACCGGCGATGTCAGGATTCATTGATGTGGCACCAATGGCCATGGTAGCAATAACGGAACCCACATAGGACTCGAACAGGTCAGCGCCCATACCGGCCGTGTCTCCCACGTTGTCACCAACATTGTCGGCGATCACGGCAGGGTTGCGCGGGTCATCCTCCGGTATACCCGCCTCAACCTTACCTACCAGGTCAGCACCAACATCGGCAGCCTTGGTGTAAATACCACCGCCGACACGCGCAAACAGGGCAATCGAGGAAGCACCCATGGCGAAACCATTGATAATCCACTGCTGATCAGGATTGCCAAAGAAGTAGTAGGCTATCCCGACACCGATCAAGCCCAAAGAGGCCACCGACATGCCCATAACGGCACCGCCGGAAAATGCAATTGACAGGGCCTTGGGCTGACCGGATTCCTGAGCGGCATGACAGGTACGGACATTTGCCCGAGTAGCAGCCTTCATCCCAATGAACCCGGCGAGCATCGAGCAACCGGCACCGCCCAGGAAGGCGAGGGCCGAGTACTGTCCTATCTTCCAGAACAGCAATACCGCCACCACAATCACGAACACTACCAGGATCGAGTATTCGCGCCTGAGGAACACCATCGCTCCCTTATGAATCTGCTCGGAGATTTCCTTCATCAGGTCACTGCCAGCGGATCGAGACCTGATCCACATAAACAGTCCCAGAGCGAAAACAAGGCCCGCTCCCCCGATGATTGCAGCTAAAATACCATTATTCATCAGCAGCAACTCCCGTTTGAATTAGGTATATCCAAGTGTGTGTAACTCAACCTCATACCCTGTTTAATTTAAGCTGGGAATATAGGTTACGCCTCCGGCAAGGGCAAGCCAAAATTGACTTTTCCGTTGACCTTCGGGTCCAAGAAGAAACGGCCCGGCAATCGCCGGGCCGTCATACACCAATCGAGTGCAATGTGATCTTATGTCATCTACTGGGACAGGCGGTTCACTTCCACGAAAACCGACGGAAAACCGTACACACCATCAGGTGTCGCACGAGACCAGTTGTCCATATAGTACTCCTGAACAACCAATCCGTCCTGTGTCGTCTGCAATCGCGTCTGGAACTGTGGCAAACCACTCGAGAGCAGAATCAACGGGAAGTTGGCATCGGAATCGAAATTCATCGGCTCGAGCGTAATCATGCACGAACCGCGCGATACACCATCCACTAATTGCAGCGGTCCGGCGCCACACGGCGTGTCAAAGAAGTCCTCACCAGGATATGGTGGCCGACGATCGGACATTGAGTAATCCACACCACTGTCGGCACTATTGACATCCACAAAATAGCCCGTACTCAGCATCTCCCCCGTCTTGGCGCCGGGGATCCAGAAGTTCCCGGCCACCTCGACCGGCCACGCCGGGAGATTCATGGTGGCGCCACAGCCGTCGATGGCCTCAGACACCACCCAACCGCGGTACTGCCAGCCGTATTCCGAGTAATCAATGAACAACGTGTCCAGCAGCAAGTAATCACCGTAGATGACACTGTCGACATCATCAGAGGCTGTGTACTCCAGATCGAAGTTGTCATTATACGTGTACGGGAAGGTCGAGTCGATCTTAACCTCGGCATCATAACGCACAACCTGACGCGACAGCGTATCCCAGAAACCGAAGACCGTGTCGACCGTGTCAAGTCGAATGTTGTAAATGGAGTCGACGTAGGTCGTGAATGTCGTATCCTCGGTCAGCTCAGCGGTAGTGATTGTCCAACTATCCAATGAGAGCGTATCCTGAGAGATACCGACCCGCTCCTGGTAGCGCGTGAACCACAGGCCGGAACCGTCATTATCATCCCGACCGCCATCTGACGGTGTCTCCATGTTGAACATGGCAGTGGTAAACCACAGCGAATCCGACAATGGGAAACGCATCCGGATCGGGTTCTGGTAGAAAGTCGTAACGGTATCCCAGAGCATGACTGGACCGGGCGTCGTGCTCGGTGTGCCAGATTGTTCTACCGTAACCATCAACACTTCATAATTGAGGACATCATCGTCCAGGAGGAACTTGCCCTTGTCGGCCCTGTTGGAGCCATCGGGATTCAGATAGACCTTGCGATCGGAGTTATACGCAAACCGGCCCAGCGAAGTCGCGCTGGAATTCCAGGTGCTGAAACTCTTGGCTACCCACAGCTCATAGACCAGGCCATCGGGCAGAGTGGGCAGTCTTTCAGCCTTGAGGGTCAACTCGGTACTGTTGGCGGGAACCAATACATCCTCCGGTTGCTCACAACCCCAGAGCTGCCAGAGCGCAAGAACTAATACACAACCAACCAACCACTTGAAACGATTTGGCATCTACCTCTTCCTCCTCCGACCGGCCACGGCCAGATAACCTGTATTCAACCAATAATCGCGAAGTATAACACCGCCTCTTGGCGACTGTCAACCCCATTTTGTAAGCCCTTTGGGCTTTTGATGATAGGACGTCCGAGCAATGCAACTTATCTAAAGAAAACTGCCGCCGAGGTCGATAACTGAGAAAAGCATGCTTTCCGTTATGCCCCAAGACGAAAGGTAGAAGCCAGTGAAGAGCTGTTCTCGATGCGGCCAGGACATTCCAAGCTCAGGCTCCAAGTTCTGCCCTAACTGCGGCAACGAGTTAGAAGTGCAGACCGGTTCCGGTGGGTTGCCCGATGATACCGATGATCTCGAGTTTCAGGTCACCGAGGCGGCCGGCGATAACCCCCAATTGGTGGGACAGGATCCCGAGCCCCGGAACGACGCCAAAGATGATCTCGGAGTGGTTCCTCCCCACCAACAATCGTCGGATAACCCGCAACCACACCTCTCAGAAACCGAGGGATTCAAGCCTCTGGATGATCCTGAGGACCAGGACGACTTCACTGGCAGTGTCGCGGATCCAGCCGGTTCCATGCAGGACGAACAACCGGAACTGCTTTCCGAAGGCTCTCCTTTTGACTCCGACGAGCTCAGCGAGGCTTCTCGCCAGCAACTGGAGCGCCTGAGCGAGGAGGAAATCCAGCAAATCAACCAGCAGATGTACGCCAAGGCCCAGGTGCCGGATCCGTCCAAGAATGCTCTCTCCGATAAACAGAAGCAGGAACTGGTGGACAAACTCAAAGGGCTCGACCGCCCCTTCGGCAACGAACCCATCAAGCCCGGCCAGACCAGACCACCTGAGCCCGCAAGCCCGACCGACCACAAGAAACCGACCGAGCCCCCGCCGGCAGCTGCCAAGCCGGACAACGCAGCTGAAACGGGCTCAGGCATCAGGATGGCCACACATGGCCAGGGTGTCGCGTACTTCTGGAAGAACTACATCCAGATCATGAGCAATCAGTCGCTCAAAGCCGAAGACACAGTCGCCGTTGGCAATCGAGTTTACTCACTGAAACCAAAGCAGTTCAATAAGCCCCTGATGATTGGTGGTGGCAGCGCTGTGGTTGCCATATTACTTATCTTTGTCGCTGTCGCAGTTTTCTCAGGTGGCGGCTCCGGTACCGGTAAGATATTCGGTATCACCCTCGATGCCTACGACCAGCCCTATGTCCGCTCCGCTATTATCCGTTTCCCGGAACTCGGCAGCGAGGTCCGATCCGACGCCCAGGGGTTCTTCGCGGTCGACGGGCTGGAAACGGGCACTTACAAGATCCAGTACGTTATTGGTAGCCAGGTGCTCAAAACCGATTATGCCACGGTAGTCGATGACAAGGTAACTACCGTCACCCTTCGACCCGAATACGACACCGGTGATAGCCAGGTGCAGGAATTCTCCGAGGCGACCGATGAAGCAGAGCCCCAGCCGGCTGGAAAGCAGGAGTCGTCGGCTTCCCAGTCGGCCAAGAAGTCCAAGAACAAAAGACGTCCCGCCTCACGACCCGGTAGCGTTGTCCTGAACGCCAATGTACAGGATGCAAGACTGGTAATCGACGGCGACGTGCTGGGTGCGGGCAACCTCACGTACACCGGGATAAAGGCCGGAAAGCACCGCTGGGAGGTCACTGCCGATGGCTATAAGCCTGCCAGTGGTACCTTCCAGCTCGCCTCAGGGGGCGAACGAATCCTGCAGGTAGAACTGGAGCCGGAAGTGAAGCAAAGGACGCCTGCTGAGCGTGCCCATGATTTCCTCTCCAATGGACGGGAGGCACTCCAGAACGGGGACTATGTCAGCGCCACCCAGCAACTGCAGAAGGCCATCAAGCTCGACCCCAGTCTGGCGCCGGCTTATTTCGAACTTGGCGAAGCATCGCGCTATGCTGACGACCACCAGGCCGCCTATGATCACTATCTACGTGCCGCCGAGATCTATCGCTTCGGGCAGAAGCGAAATGCCGCGCTGACTGCGTATAATCGCGCGATTGAGGTGAATGGCCGGCGAACCGATGCCTATATAGGTCGAGCAGCTCTGTACCTGGATAATGGCTCAGTACAGATTGCCATCGCCGATTTGGAAACGGCCGAGGACCTGAACGATGACGACCCACAGGTGCACTACGGTCTGGGCGAAGCGTTCTTCGCCCTCGGCAAGTACAAGAAGGCAGCCAAGTACTTCGACAAATCGCGCAAGCTTTCGCCGGAAGACCCCTTGCCATACCAGGCCCTCATGCTGTGCTATACTCAGCGCGAGGACGACGACAAAGTTCGCGACATCTATGAGGATTTCATGCAGGTTGCATCAGAACAGGATATCAAACGCTTCAGAGCCGACAACGCCTACAGTCAAGTATGGGAGGTTGTCGATTCAGAGTAACAGCTTCAGGAGTACATTAGACAATGCAACACAAGATCAACTGCTGGCAGTTCAAGAACTGCGGCCGGGAACCGGGCGGTGTGATGGCCGACATCCACGGTATCTGTCCGGTAACAACGGCCATGAGGTTCGACGGGCTCAACGGTGGCCAGAAAGGTGGCCGTGTCTGTTGGAAGGTTAAGGCAAACAGCCTCGCCAATGCCCGTCAGATGTGCTGCTTCGGCATCAATTGCCACACCTGTGATTTTCATCGACGAGTGACATTCGAAGAGGCCGATCAGGCCACACCAGCGCTGGGCGCTGAACCACTGGAAGTGACCGACTAGTCGAACTCCCTGGGACAAAGCCCCGCGCCACAATCACTGGTTGGCTGACAGCAAGTACAACACCGTGCCGCTCTCTGGCCCTTGCTTGACAGTCGCGGGACCTCAGAGGACAATTCGCTTGCATGCGGAACCGATACAGTCTATTCTTCGTACCAGTTGAGAGGACCTAAGTTACAACTGATGGAGGAATCATGTATCGGAGCCGCAACACCTTACTCGTTCTCGCTCTTGTTCTACTGGTGGCTGCCTCGGTCGCTGCCCAGGGAAGCGATGAGGCCAAGTCCCTGCTGCACCAGGGCAAATATGTCCCGGATATCGCTACGTTCCTGCAGATTGGCGCCAACTCTCCCGCCGGTGTCAACTGGGACGATGGCACGGTCTACATCACATCCAGTATCTCCGGGTCCAACCAGGTCTACCGCATCAACGAGCATGGCTGGCCCTACCAGCTGACGACCTTTGAAGACGGCATAGACTACTTCATCCTCAATCATGCCGGCGATCTCGCGATTGTCGGAGCTGACGTGGGGGGATCGGAGCAGTCCCAGCTCTATTTGATGGATACCGAAACAGGTCGCATCATGCAGCTTACTCACTACGAAGATATCCAGTTCGGTTCGGTTGCCTGGTCCAAGGATGACAGCAAGATCTACTTCCGCTCCAACGAAGAAAATGGCCGCGACTTCCACATCTACGAGATGGACATTACCACCGGCGAACAGAAGAAGATCTTCGGCGACACTGACGGCGTCCACGGCTACCTGGCCATAGGTGACATCAATCACGACAACAGCAAGATGATCATCTACCGATTCACATCCAACGTGAACAACGAGCTGTACCTGCTGGATGTCGCCTCGGGCGACTACGAAAAACTCACCGAAGACGACGGTGACGTTATGTATATCTCTCCGACTCTGATGCCCGACGGGGAGACGATCTGGCTGGTTTGCAACGACAACGAGGATGGCATGGGCCGCCTGGCGAAGATGAAGGTCGGCAGCACCAAGGTCGAGTTCGTCGACGACGGTTGGCTGGACCCCCGCTGGGAGGTCGAAGGGCTCGGATTCTCCCGCGACTACAAGCACATGGGAGCAACGATCAACGAAGAGGGTTATGTCAGACTGCGCCTGCGCGAAGTTGAGACCGGCAAGGAACTTCCCTCTCCCCCCCTCGATGGTATCATCGGCGGCGGCATGAGCGACAAGGATGGCAATATCTACATCTCGTTCAACGGCCCGACTCGCGCTCCCGATGTCTGGAAGTGGAACCCTGACAGTGAGGAGCTCACTCAGCTGACATTCTCTGCTTATGCCGGTATCGACCGCGAGATCTTCTCGGATCCCTCGCTGGTGAAGTTCGAGAGTTTCGACGGTCTGGAAGTACCCGCTTTCATGTACCTGCCGCCGAACTACAAGGAAGGCGAGGCGATTCCGTTCATAATCCATGCCCACGGGGGTCCTGAAGGACAGTTTCAGCCGTACTTCCAGCGCAATATCCAGTACCTGATCCTCAACGGCTACGGCCTCCTTGCCGTCAACCCGCGCGGATCAAGCGGCTACGGGCTGGAGTATC
Organism: candidate division GN15 bacterium; assembly: GCA_014729205.1. Taxonomy (GTDB): domain Bacteria; phylum Zixibacteria; class MSB-5A5; order GN15; family FEB-12; genus WJKG01. Next base: position 6,706 of record WJKG01000121.1, read on the forward strand.
TGAACATGGATAACTACAAGAACCGTAAGCACTCTCTGATGGACTACAAGGCCGCCGTCGACTGGCTTATAGAGCAGGGCTACACCGAGAAGGGCATGATTGGCATTCGCGGTGGCTCCTATGGTGGTTATGTGGTGCTGGGGATGATTACGGAGTACCCGGAGTTGTTCTCCGCCGCGGTGGACGTGGTCGGTATTGCGAACTTCGAGACCTTCCTCAAGAACACCGCCGATTATCGCCGCGCACTGCGTGAATCCGAGTATGGCCCGCTCTCTGATCCCGAGTTCCTGCGCGAGGTTTCCCCGATTCACAAGGCCCACCTCATCAAGACACCGCTCCTGGTGGTACACGGTGAAAACGATCCCCGAGTGCCCGTTAGCGAAGCCCGACAGATTATCGCTGCGGTCGGCGACAATGGTGGTGTAGTGGACTCGCTGATCTTCCCTGACGAAGGTCACGGCACCAGCAAGCGCGTTAACATTATCGCGGAGTATCGCAAGCAGGTGGAATTCTTTAATCGTCATCTCAAGAAGATGACCGTCGAGGAACCCGAAGGCTAACGCCGCGTCTGCGATTGGAACAGAAACGACAACGGCCGGTTGAGCTACAAGACTTCAACCGGCCGTTCTTCTGTGCTTTGCGATTAGCAATCACTCGCCAATCACTTTGACCAACACGCGCTTGTCACGGCGGCCATCGAATTCACCGTAGAAGATTTGCTCCCACGGACCAAAATCCAGCTTCCCCTCAGTAACTGCAACCACGACCTCGCGACCCATAATCTGGCGTTTCATGTGAGCATCAGCGTTGTCTTCACCCACATTGTGGCGATACATATCTACCGGCTCGTGGGGTGCAAGTTTCTCCAGCCACACATCGTAGTCATGATGCAGCCCTGATTCATCATCGTTGATAAAGACCGAAGCGGTGATGTGCATGGCGTTGACGAGTATCAGCCCCTCGGTGACGCCAGACTCGGCGAGGATTTCTTCCACTTTGGGGGTGATATTGATAAACCCTCGACGTCCCTCGACGTGGAAGGTCAGGTACTTGCGATGGCTCTTCATGTGTAAACTCCTCGTCATATCTTCGTTTTCAGATCACATAGAAAAGAACACGGAGGCAGCGTCATCCCACACTGCCTCCGTGAATAGATTTGTTGGCGCGCCCCCCAAGCGGGCGGCCAGAATACCTATGATGCTAACTCATCAACCCACGCACTGATAGAGAAGCGATCGACCAGCTCGGCCTGCAGCAGCTTCGCGTCGGCACGATTCTCAAAGCTACCGATGCGGATGCGGTGATACGTCTCACCACCAACCTGAGCGGTTACGACAAACGGATCATAGCCGCGCTGTGTGTACAGGTCGATCAACTCACGAGCGTACTCCATGTCCTTGGTGGCCGCAACCTGGACTGTGTAACCGCCACCGGCAGGTGCCTCGGGCATCGGCTCAGCCGGTTCGCTCTCCTCGGGTACGGCCTGAGCGTCGGTCTGTCCACTCGTCATACCGGCTGTATCCGGCGGCATTGCCGTATCACCGGCTCCGGCCATGGTGTCGCCTGCTTCCTGTTCCAGTAGCTCCATTTCCAGTTTGGCGGCCTCTTCCTTCTTCTCCTTGGAACAGCCAATGGCCAGCATCAGAACGCAAACAGCCAACAGCGTAAGCGTGAACAGCCTCATTTGTCCTCCAGCGGGCAGCAAACCATAAAGTGGAAGCTGACCCAGGTTATAATGAACTTGTTATCTTCACTGCGTCTTGTGTCAGATCCATCTAACATCGTGAACCACAACGCTATTAACAAGTTCCGTGTATCCTTGTCAACCTAAATTACCCATGAGAATTTCGTGAGAATTCTTGTTGAATCTTGTATAACTATTGAATAC
>WJKG01000122.1 GCA_014729205.1 candidate division GN15 bacterium
CCGACAATACAGGGATATACTGGACCTGCTGGGGGTTTTCACCTGGCGGTCAGTTTGCCACGACTATAGCTCAATACAATGTGACACGTTACGCGCCGGAGCTGGAGCCTCCCAACGATTTTCGCGAGGGAGAAGGCAGTCTGATCCTCCTTCTGGATATGCAAGGGACGATTCAGCATATCGTTGGTGAACCAGAGGGATCGCCCGCGGCAACGTTTTATCTGCAATGTCCCGGCTGGCAACCCGACGAACAGGCCATCGTTTTCTATGCTTGGGATGCCAATGGAACTTATATCATGCGCTACTCGTTAGCAGATCGGCAGACAACAAAGTTGTACACGTCTAGTTTCGAGCCAGGGCACGAACGCTACTTCTCTGAGCCATTCATGCCTTCGTACGAGGGGACACATGTTGCGCTAACGGTGTCCGACGGTCCCTATGAAGACCGCCAGGTTGCCGTGCTCTATCCCGACGGCGAAATCTACCGGATACCGTCTTCGTACCAGTTTAGTCTTTATCCTCTATGGGTGCCACCATGTTCTGCTGTTGTCTACTCACCCACATACTCTCATGGTTTTGAAACAGCGGGAGATGATTCCTGTTGGACAACAGAGAATTGGCAGTACCTTGAGGAAGATAGTAATCACTTTTACGAGGCGAGTCCAGGTCAACCGGATATTGTGAAAGAGTTAACGTTGCTGGCCTCCGTGAACTTAACTGGCGTTTCTCAGCCGGTACTGACATATCGCACAGCCTACGATCTCGAATACGCGACAGCGGCGGTTGAAATCTCGACGGATGGCGGCAATCAGTGGACCACCCTGCAAACCATCACGGATGCCAACACATATGTTGATGTGGATGGTGTGCCTACGCTCCAGTGGGTGGATCAGCAACTCGACTTGAGCGCCTATGCTGGTCACTATGTGCAATTGCGCTTCCACTACGACTGGGTGGATTTCTCAGAACCCCCCGATCCACCAACGTCATCAGCACGTATCTGGCGTGTTGATGACGTGGTAGTTGCCCCATCCAATCAACTTCTCGTGGACATCTTCTACACGCCTGACAACTGGCAGGCGACCGGCACCTGGACCTGGACTCACAACAGCGACCCAATGGCAGACACCTGCTATGCTGATTTCCGCGCCACACGGACGGTCGTCGATCCCTATGTGGATACTCTCACGCTGATTGAGCCGTTAGATTTAACCGAGGCCAGTCTCCCAACATTGCGGTACAGCACATGGTACAATCTTACCGATAATGAGATCGTACGGGTGCAGGTTTCGACAGATGATGGACAGACCTGGACAACTGTGCAAGAGATCACCGGCAGCACACTCATCGGGTATGGGTTCCAGACCTTGTATGAACAGGAGGTCGATCTGAGCGCCTACAGCAACCAGACTATTCGACTACGTTTCGAATTTGAGGCGTTGCCCAGAACAGGTTTCACTCGGCTTGGACAAAGTTGGATACTGGACAACATCCAGGTATCCGCTGATGGCTCTGTGCTTCCGCTGCCGCCTGAGCCGCCCTGTTGGGAATAGTTCGGTTTACGACTTGAGTGTTTCTGTAATCAGCCAGCCGGTGACTATGCCCGGCTGGTTTGTCTATTTCGTGTACATCGCGCAAATGTCAATTCCGTCAACTATGTACAATCTGGTGCACGCGCTGGTATGATATACCAAATTCGCGCGCAAGATCGGCCTGCGAAACGCCAGCAGCGTGTCGGGCACGGATGATGATATTGCGTTCGCGAGTGGTGAGGGTGGGATCAGGCGGTGAGGGAATAGCGCGGAGCCGTTCGAGCAAGTAGGCAACGGCTTCTGAGACAGACTTCAAGGGTGGACCGTTTTCTGCCCTGGAAGCCCCTATGGGGCATATGATTCCCCTGGCCTTCATCAGCCGGGGGAGTTTCATTTTCGGCCAAATTCTCCTCCACATCTTTGGCTATTTGTGGATAATCATCTCGATAGAGTTCCATCCGCAAGACCAGAAACCGATCCGCCCAGGGCTTGAGCCTGAAGCTTTCTATCCTCCTTGTGTCCAGGTTGACCCGTAGTATCCAAAAACTAATCTACGGGGAAAACCGACACTACGCAGCCTCGCGGTAGTAGTCTCGGATGATCCCACCCAACACGTTGCGATAGCGGATCCGACCCTGGCTGGTTAGTGGTCCCAAGCCACCCGGACTGTCCTGTGCCAGACTCTGATGCGGACGCTGGGCATTGTAGTGTGCCACATACTCGGTCAAGACACGACGCAGATGCCGCTCGTTGAGAATGATCAACTTATCCAGACATTCTTCCCGGACGGACCGCTGTGGGGGTCAGTTAACTCATCCGCCCCTGATTCTCCCCTCACGCAGCCCATTGGTAGTCATGATGTAGACCATTCAGGATCGGTACACCAATAACCTTACGCCGCGCATGGTCAGGTACGTCACCCCCACTGGATGGAATGGGAAGCTGTTGACCGATGCCCTGATGTGGACGGGCTCGATTGAAGAACGCGCAATACTCACGGATGACACGCCGCACATGCTTGTCACTCAGTATCAGAATATGATCCAAACATTCACGGCGCACACTGCCGATGAATCTCTCGCACA
>WJKG01000123.1 GCA_014729205.1 candidate division GN15 bacterium
CGGCCAACACTCCCCTCACCATCGACCAGTCCTCAGATTGTTGTTTGCTTTGACCGAATACAGTGTATAAGTATCGAAAGGCACGAACCTCAGTTCGAGGAGACATCCACGCTCGTGAATAGAAAACTCGCAGGATTACTGTTTCTGCCCGTGTCAATGCTGCTGACCGGTTGTGGTGGCGATGACACCCCCAATGGATCCACCGGTGATACGACCCCACCGACAGTTGTAGAAGTAAGCCCGACAGACGGTGCCACGGATGTCGACACGGAGTCCGAAATCCGTGTCGTGTTTTCGGAGGCTGTGAATCAGACGACTATCAACCCCACCAGCGTGGGCCAGCTTTCCGGTCTGTTTGAGTTTCCCAGTGACTCGGTGGTAAGGGTTCTGCCACTTCCGGTGCTTGACTATGGTAGGCAGTACAACATGCAGGTTACGACCGACGTCAAAGACACTGCCGGCAACTCACTAAGTGAAGTTTACACCTGGTCGTTCACAACCGAGCCCGACCCGGCCACGACACCGCCGCAGGTTGATTCGGTGTTCCCTCCCTCGGGCAGCGACTACCACATTGCGTGGGACCCGATTACAGCGACCTTTGACAAGGCAATGGACTCATCGACCTTCACGCTTGGTTCAATCACCCTCGCCAAAGGACTCACCGATATCCCCGGCGTAATCACCTATGACTCCACGACACATCAGGCAAGCTTCCTGCCCGATGATACCCTGGAATACGGTGTGCAGTATACAGCGTCCGTGACCACAAACGTTGCTGATACGTTCGGGAATCAACTGTCGAACGCGTACATCTGGTCGTTTACAACCGCAGCCGATCCGTTTGTCCCTTCGGTCGGCTTCAGCCCATTCTATGACAGTGCCGTTGTCGACTCGCAAGTAAGTATCGCGATGGTGGTTCAACACCCGGTGGGAGTAGACTCTCTTCGGTTCTTTGTCGACGGTGCCCCGGTAGCATCGGCAACCGACTACGCCTCCCCATGGACGTTCGAGTGGGATGCATCAGGTCTGGACGTCGGCCAGACAGCCACACTGACAGCACGCGCCTACGCAATGGGTCGCGAGGGCGACTCTGATCCGATTACCATCATTTACCTCTGGGAGCAGCTCGTCCTTGACGACAATTCAGAACAACTGCCACAGGATGTAGCCCGCATGCTGGCCCGCACCACCGACAGCCTCCTGGAACTCCGCTATGAATTCGGTGTCGACTGGGTCGACGCCTACCAGGACACGGGAGTCGACTTGGGCGTGTATTTCGATGTCGATGGCAACCCCAACACCGGCCGTAATGACTTCGATGGTTCCCTGCTCAACGGAATCGGCGCCGAGTATCGCATGATTCTCGGCCTGCATGGCGGCGATACCGCGATGGCATTATGGACGGGATCGACCTGGAGCAAGATCTTCGATAGCACCGAATTCGCCTATCACCACATCCCGGATTCCAGCAGGGTCATGGAAGTTGGTATTGATTGGTCTGACTTTGGTATGCCTGTCAACGTGCGTATTGTCTCCATCAACGTCTTCTTCCACAGCACCAGTGATTTCACTGCTGACTGGGTACCGGATCAGGGCAGCGGATACGTGCAGATCAACCGTGAAAAGCGGTACTTCGGGGATTCACCCAGCTCATCGTCGCCACGAACAACAACCACGACTGAAGCTCAAGGCGCAAAGGCACTGCGTCTGCCAAACCCGTTTGACTAGTCGTTAGCAGGTAAACAAGCACGAAGAGGCGGCAATGGGTCTACCATCGCCGCCTCTTCGCGTATCCGTTACAGCCTCGTTCTTAGAACTTCTGGAAGCCTTCGGAGCTTCCGAACTCTTTCGCTGTTGTCGAGCTTGATTCTTCAGTGGAGCTCTCAGAATCGTCGTTGTCTCCCCACCGGTCGGAACTGGACACAATGCCCTTGAGGCGGAGGTCGAAGTCATCCGGGTTGGTGGCGTTGTTCATGGCTTCCTCGAACGTGATCAAGCCCTGCTTGTGCAGTTTCATGATAGACTGATCGAAAGTCTGCATGCCGTACTGCACGCCTCCCTGCTCCACCAGTTCCGGGATATTGTGAATCTTCTCCGGATCCATGATACAATCACGAATGGCGGCGGTGGCAATCATGATTTCCAGCGCGGGTACACGGCCGCTGCCGTCGGACTTGGCCAGCAGTCGCTGACAGACGATAGCCTTGAGGGTACCGGCGAGCAACAGGCGGATTTGATCATGCTGGTGCGGCGGGAAGAAGGAGATGATACGGGTCAGCGTCTCCACCACGTTCAGCGTATGGAGCGTTGTGAGCACCAGGTGACCGGTATCGGCAGCTGTCAGCGCGATCGACATCGTCTCCAGATCACGTACCTCACCGATGAGGATCGTGTCCGGATCCTGGCGGAAAGCGTGACGAAGCGCCGAGGCAAAACTCTCGGTGTCGCCACCAACCTCGCGCTGAGCGATGATAGATTTCTTGTCGCGGTAGATGTACTCGATGGGATCCTCGACCGTCACGATGTTGTCGTGGCGGTTGCTGTTCATCTCCTCGATCATCGTCGCCAGCGTAGTCGATTTACCAGAACCGGTTGTACCCGTGATAATAATCAGCCCACGCCGCTCATACGCCAGCTTCTTGATGACCTCGGGCAGCATCAGCGATTCAAATGAGGGAACCTGCGTATTGACCGCACGGATAGCGATACCGCTGGTACCGCGCTGCCGGAACAGGTTAATACGGAATCGCCCCAGCTTGGCGACGCTGAGGGCCAGGTCCATTTCGTTCTTTCGCTGGAAACGTTCGCGTTGCTTTTCGTTCAGGATCTGGCTGACCATCTGATCCATCTGATCGATGGTCACCGGATCGGTCTGAATCTGCTCGAGTCTGCCGTTGACACGCAGGTGGGGTCTGATCCCGACGCGAATGTGAAGGTCCGACGACTTGCGGTTGAGCATCTCAACCAGCATCTGTTTGAGATTCATTCTCAATCCCTTTCCGAATGTACCACGCCGCCTGGCGTGATTTCGGCTAATCGGGATCGATCAAGAACAGCGTCTGTCCGAACTCCACCGGTTGAGCGTTTTCGACCATGATCTTCGCAATCCGGCCGGATACTTCCGACTCGATTTCGTTCATCAGCTTCATCGCCTCGACAATGCAGACCACCTGTCCCACCGAGATCTTCTCGTTCAGCGACACGTATGGCGAAGCATCCGGTGCCGGCGAGGAGTAAAACGTACCCACCATCGGCGAGGTAACCGGAACCAGCTTGTCATCGTCGGTCGCAGTCGGAGCAGGCTCCGGCGCAGCCACAGGCTTCTCAGCCGGCGGTTCGGCAGGCCGTGGAGCCGGCGAGGTATGCACCACCGTGGCAGCGGTATGCCCGTTGCCGTTGGCGACTTGATCGCCCCGATGAATGATTTTCACCGTCCGTCCCCAAGTGGAGACTTCTAATGATTCAATATCGGACTCTTCAACCAGTCGGATTAGCTTTTTGATATAGTTTACGTTCATTCACCTACCTCAAAACGGTCAACTACAGTACTATTGGGGGATGATGGCGTATCCGGGCTGCTTTCCCCTCGTTGCCATATGACGTCCAATTATACCGGACACGGGCTACAACTCCAACAAGTTTTTGGGCGCTTTGTTCAAGACCCGACCACCCGAACGGGTCACTACTACGTCGTCCTCAATCCGTACTCCCCCCCAGCCGGACAGGTAAACGCCGGGTTCAATTGTTATCACGTTGCCTGCCTTCAGTTTATCATTGGACTTCGGCGATACACGCGGCCCCACATGGACGAAATAGCCAATACCATGGCCCGTACCATGGCCGAAATCGTCGCCATGCCCGGCCTTGGTGATGATCCGACGACAGACGCCGTCGACAGCCTTACCGTCGACCCCGGCTTTGACTTTGCGAACCCCGGCTTTCTGGGCCCGCAGAACCAGATTGTAGATTCGCTTCTGCTTGGAGGTCGCCTTGCCTATAACCACCGTGCGGGTCATGTCTGAGACGTAGCCCTTATAGGTGGCACCGAAATCAAAGGTAACGAAGTCGCCCTTGTCAATCTTCTTGGTCGATGCCACCCCGTGGGGCAATGCACTCCGCCAACCCGAAGCGACGATGGTCTCAAACGCGGGTTTCTCCGATCCCAGCATCATCATCTGATATTCCAGTTCCGCACGCACCTCGCTCTCGCGAACACCGGGTGCGAGAATGTTCAGAATTCGCTCAAAGGCGACATCGGAAATCTCCACCGCCTTCTCGATGAGTCTGATCTCGGCCTTGTCCTTGACCCATCCCAACTCACCGAGCACACCGGAAGCGTTGGCCAGCAGCACCTCGGGGAGCGCGTGTCTTATGCGATTGCGCTGGGTAACAGTCAGGTATTCGCCATCGAATCCATAGCGAAAGTTCTTCTTGTTGAGATCGGGAAACTCCTTGAGCTGACCGATCGCCTCCCCCTGAACGATATGCACCTTTGCACCGGTCACCTGCTTACCGGCTTGATCCTTGTACCGAAAGTCCGTGAAGAAATCCGCACCTTTGCTCTTGACGATCAGCATCCCGGCCGTGCCCGTGAATCCGGCCAGATAGCGGATATGATCAAGATGCGTGACAATCATCGCATCCAGGTTCTCAGCTTTCATCTTTTTTCGCAGTTCAGCAATGCGCTTGGCCGACATAATCAGCGCTCCTTCTCTCGAACTTTCTGTTGACTCTGTTGCAGCTTCTCCCTCAGGCGAGGGTTCTCCGTCGTACGACACAGGTGTTCAAACACCTCCGCCGCCAGACGAGGGTAACCTTGCTTGAGATACAAATCACCCAGCGTCTCGGTATAGAAGTACACCTGTCGCAGTGGTTTCCGTTCTGCTGTCTGCTCCGGAGGACGTGGCAGAGTGATGGTTTTTGTCTTCTCCTGACGGTCCTTCCTGATCTTCGAACACAAGCCGTTTCCGTGCGGATCGAGCTGCTGAATGCGCTGATACATCGCCATCGCCCCCAACTCGTCACCAGCAGCGAATTTGATATCGCCGAGGTACTTCAGTGCAATAAGGTTGTCCGGATCCAGAGTCATGACGCGATAGAACTGCTCGGTAGCACTCTCGTGCTGTCCGGCATGGTACAACGCGCGGGCCAGGATCAACCGCGCCGACACCAGGTTGGGATTGTCGCGCAGGTTCTCCTTGCACACCTCGACGGCACGGGAGTACCGCCCTTCCGCCAGATACTGCGCGGCGCGCGCGGGCCAGTAGGCTCGCGATGCCAGAAGGTCGGTGACGGACTGACCCTTATTGCTCAGCGGCTTGAACATAGAGGCAAAAAAGCGTGTCTCCGAGCAAAAAGCAAGCTCTACCGTACCGGCGAACGATCACTGTTCCAGGAGTTCGATGAGCCTCGTCGAGGAGCGCCCTTTGCGAAGACGGACCCGCCTGACCTTTCCCCCATAGGATTGCACGAACTCAGCCCCGACAATGTCCTTGAGTACCCAGTCGGCGCCCTTGACGAGCACATCGGGACGAATGATCGTGATCAGCTTCTCCGGCGTAGGCTCACCGAATATGACCACGTAGTCGACCGGTCGCAGTGAGCTGAGGATGATGGCGCGGTCACGCTGCCTTTGTATGGGACGAGTGGGACCCTTGATTCGCCGCACGGACGCATCGGAGTTCATTCCCACGATAAGGACATCGCCAAAGGAGCGAGCCTGTGTCAGGTAGTCGACATGCCCACGATGCAGGATATCGAAAACACCGTTGGTGAAAACAACGCGCTTCTTCTGTCGATGAAGGCGCTTGACGAGATTCGGTAGCTGTGTACGGGGTATGATTCGTGAGTGAGGTTTCATTAGCCGGCCGGCACCAATCGCTGATGCGATCTGTGCGCTACGCCCTCAGGGTTGTGCGCGCCAGGTTTCCGTTTCTCAAGTTCAACTCAAGATCCTGCTTGAGATCCTCCACCGTCACTGTCGCTGTACCCACCTCGCGCACCGTGATACCGGCGGCAGCATTGGCCATGATGGCCGCCTCGGCATAGTCGGCACCGCCGCAGGCAGCTGCCGTAAAGGTTGCGATTACCGTATCACCGGCACCGGTAACATCGAACACGCGGCGAGCGAACGTCGGAATGTGTGTCGGCTCATCTCCCTTGCGGAACAACGACATGCCATCAGGTCCCCGCGTGATGAGAATCGACTCCGCCTCCAAACGGTTGATCAGCCCGTGGCCGACCTCGATAAGGTCCTTCTCCGACTGGATTCGCAGACCGTAAGCGAAACCCGCCTCGTGGTGATTGGGCGTGATCACCGAGACGCGTTTGTAGTTGTGGAAATTTGTCTCTTTCGGATCAACCCCAATGAAGATTCCCCGCTCCAGGCACTGATTGATGACCTGCGTGAGGACATTGGGACTGACGACACCTTTACCATAGTCGGAAATGATGACAGCGTTGATCTCGTCCACTACCGACATAAAGCGCTTGAGCACCTGGTTTTCGGCAGCCGAATCCAGCGGGTGTCGATCTTCACGATCGGCGCGAACCACTTGCTGGCTATGGGCGATGATACGGGTCTTGATGGTCGTCTGACGCGACAGGTCGTGCACGACGAAATGGCTGGAAATACCCTTCTCCTTGAGCAGGCGGGCCAGCTTCACCGAAGCTTCATCCTCACCCACTGTCCCCAACAGGATGGGCTCATCGCCCAGGGCCTTGATATTGGCCGCGACGTTGGCCGCACCACCCAGCAACAGCTTGCTGGAGGTGATCTCAACCACCGGGACCGGCGCCTCGGGGGAGATTCTGTGCACCGCGCCAAACAGGTACTCATCGAGCATAATATCGCCCAGAATGAGAATGCGGGCTCTTCCCATTTGCGAGGTAACCGCGTCTATTCGTTCAGCTTGCAGAGGCATCTGTCCTATTTTGGTCCATTTTGATCACGTTTGGTCGCGACCAATTCATGTTTGACTTGAAGGTGGAATATATTACAATGGTTTATCACTGACAAGCAAAAGAAATACCGAATAAGGACTCACTCGCATGCCTCAAAACCAACAACCACAACAGCAGCGACTCAATGTAGAACTCGGCGATAAAGAGGCCGAGGGCATCTACGCCAATCTGGGAATGATCCTGCACTCGCCAACCGAGATAATCATCGATTTCGCCCGCGTCATGCCCCGACTCCCGAAGGCGAAGGTGTTGTCCCGCATAATCATGACACCCATGCACGCCAAGCTGCTGCATCAGGCGCTCGGCGACAATATCAAGAAGTTCGAGAAACAATTCGGCGAGATCAAGATTCACGGCGGCGCCGACCGGCCAGACAAGATAATCGGGTTTGAGTCAAGCACTCAGCGCACGAGTGACGACGACTCATGATTCGAGGCTATTTCTCGTTTGTCCTCCACTGCCATCTGCCGTATGTGTTGTCGCACGGTCGATGGCCACACGGGGCCGACTGGCTCTTCGAGGCTGCCTCAGAAACGTACCTGCCGCTGATAGAACTGATCGATGAACTGGTCGAAGACGACACTTCGCCGCAACTGACTGTCAGCCTCTCCCCTGTCCTGTGTGAGCAACTGGCCGATCATCGCTTCAAAGACGAATTCGAACAATACCTCAACGAGCGAATTGCTGCCGCCCAGCGTGACCAAACCGACTTCCTCCACGAAGGCCGGGCGCGCATGCACTCCAACGCCGCCGACACGGAACGGCGGTATCGACACATTCAAGTACGCTTCAGGACCTTCCACCGGGACATTCCAGCGCAGTTCCGCCGCCTTGCCGAGGCAGGCCATATTGAGTTGATGACCTGCGGGGCTACGCACGGCTACTATCCCCTGCTGTCTCGCGATGAATCCCTGCAGGCACAGACACAGGCGGCGCTCACATCGCACCGCCGACATTTCGGCATGCAACCCCGCGGGATCTGGCTTCCCGAATGCGCCTACCGACCGGCCGGCGAGTGGACACCACCGGTGGCGATCGAAGGCAAGCGCAGTTCCTTTACGCGCCCGGGAGTGGACCAGGTCCTGGTTGACAACGACCTGGACTACTTTGTGGTCGATTCAGCCCTGCTACCCGGTGGTCTCGGGGCGAATCTGGATGCCGCCTCGGCAGAGATGCACCACGCCCTGGCCGACCGCCTCGCGCGCGGCATGACAGTCCCCGCCGGTGAACCGCAACTGTCACCACACGAGGTCTATCAGATCTGCTCCGAGGACGCAACGCGTGCCATCGCCGTGTTCGCTCGCGACGCACAAACAGGAGCCATGGTCTGGTCGGGCGAATACGGCTATCCCGGCGATGCTGATTACCTGGAATTCCATAAGAAGCGAGATCCGGGCGGACATCGCTACTGGGCAGTGACTTCACGCCAGGCTGACCTCGGCGACAAGAGAGAGTACATTGCTGAGATGGCCTCAGATAAGACGCGTATTCACGCGGGACATTTCGTATCTCGCGTGAGAGAAATCCTCACTGCGCAGAGTTCCCGAACCGACTCAACTGGCATTCTGGTAGCTCCCTACGACGCTGAGCTGTTTGGCCACTGGTGGTTCGAGGGACCGCGTTTCCTCAAAGAGGCTATAGCTCTCATGGCCCGGGAGGAGTCGATAGCACTCAGTACGCTGTCGGCACATCTTGACCGTACAGAAAAACGACAGACCGTCACCGTCTCCGAGGGCAGCTGGGGACTCGAGAACACTCACATGGTATGGGTGAACGAGAAGAACGAGTGGACCTGGTACCTGGTCTACGAAGCAGAACTCGTAATGGCGCAGTGGGCCCGACTGTGGCGCGATACCCCCCAGGCACAAACAGACGAACTCACCGCCATTCTCAAGCAGGCCGCGCGGGAAGTAATGCTCTTGAGCGCTTCGGACTGGCAATTCCTCATCGCCTCCGAGGCGGCCGTGGATTACGTCGAAGACCGACTGAAAGAGCACTATCGCGACTTCAAGGAGCTCATTCATCTGGCTGAGCGCAGTCAGACCGCGGGCGGGTTATCTGCTGAGGATCGTGAGTTTCTTCAGTCCTGCCAGACCAAGGACCATCTCTTCGACGATATAGACCTTCACTGGTTCGCCGGATAAGCAATTGAACAGACCGCCGGCGAGGCGATCCAGCGCCATCATTCGGACTGGCATGGCTTTTTTTGTTGCCAGCAAGCACCGCCACAACCCAATTTCAATGCATGTCGCTGGCCAGAAACACACAAAAGTGTCCCTTTTGCAAAGAGACCATTGCCGCCGGGGCCAAACGATGTAAACACTGCCACTCCGACCTGAGAGCATCGAAGAAGACCTGGTTCACAGGATTGAATAACTTCAGATCGGGGTTCCTGGGCGGAGTGTTGTTTGCGGTTGTGCTGTTCGTCCTCGGCTATCTGCATTTCACCTGATCCTTGCCGCAGTAGAACGAGCCAGCGAAACCTCTCAAGATCCTGAAGTCCCCTCCGATATACTGGAGTAGGTATACAGCTTAGTAGGACAACTTGCTTTGGGAGCAGCTTTCTGGGGGAGTTGAGGACATGAGAAAGAGGGGCACTATTCTGGTAGTCGATGATGAACCAGTCATCCGCGGGCTATTGGTAAGAAGCATCGCTCGCCAGGGGTACCAGGTATCAGAAGCCACCAATGGGCGTGAAGCACTCGAATTACTGAGAATAGCCCGGTACGACATCGTTATCTCCGACATCAAAATGCCTGAAATGGACGGTATGGAACTGCTTGCCGAAATCCGCAGCAGCTATCCGACCGTGTCGGTGATTTTGATCACCGGTTACGGGGCTGAATACAATTCCCAGGATGTCATCGCCGCCGGGGCGGACTATTATATCACCAAGCCATTCAAGAATGTCGAGATAGCCCATACACTGGAGACACTGTTCCAACGCAGGCAACGACAGAGTCAGGCAAAACAACCATGATGATGTCAGCAAACCGCCACGAGCCCTCCAGCATATGCCCCCGCCCGCTTCTTTAGAATGACTGATTTATGCCGACAATAGAGATAAATGGACTGAGTCCAAGGGGTATCAGCCTGCAGTCCGGCAGAGACCGGCCGGGGCACCCCGGGGCTTCTGTAATACGCTATAATCCAGAGAGTTAACTGCCGCGAGCAAAGTCTTAGTGAAGGCAGCAGTTAACTACCGGCCTGCGTCTTGGGGGAGAGTGACGTAAGCAACATGAGCAGCTGGGAAACATCGGGTACAAACGGCACTCGGGCAGCAAGCCACAAAAGAAGAATGGCCTACTGTTCTTCAGTCGCCGGTCTGTTCATTCTTGGATACCCATTTCTTCACCAATTGATGGGGGACGGCACCGGCGCACTCCTGGTCTTCCCCGTCGCTCTTGCCGCCTGGTTCTTTGGTTTCCGCACAGGCTTGCTGAGCGGGGTCGGAGCAGCCGTCATCGGCGTTGTACTTGGCAATCTCGTCGGAGAACACGTCAAGGGTCCATTGATCGCTCCTGCCGATTGGATTGGGATCATGATCCCGATTGCGATGGGTGGACTTATAGGACGCCTGAGCGATCTAAAAGACCGGCTCAGAGCAGAACTGGACCGCGTCAACACGCTCCAGGAAGCCTGCCAGAGACGAGATCAGCACTACCAGCGAGTGGTTGAGCACGCCCATCAACCGATCATCGTTGTCCGCGATGGTAGATTCGTCTGGGCCAATCAAGCCACAACCGAACGTACCGGACTCGATTTCGAGACCCTCACCAGCCGACCCTTTCTTGAGTTCATCCACCCCGATGACCGGGAAAAGGTAACTGAGATGTACCGTCGACGAACAGCCGGTGAGTTGACTAAGGAGACCTACAGTCTTCGTGTGCTGGCGGCAGATGGTACCGTGCGCTGGTTTTCCAACAGCGGCGTCAGCATTGACTGGTATGGCGAGCCGGCCACACTGAATTTCCTGACCGACATCACCGACCGCAAGCGTGTCGAGCGTGACTATGTCGAGCAACTCGGGTTCCTGCAGAGTCTGATCGACTCCATTCCCAACCCGGTATTCTACAAGAACCTCGATGGCGTCTACAAGCGGTGCAATCAGGCCTTCGCGGACTTCCTTGGACTGGATCGTCAAGACATCCTGGGGCAAACGGCGGCCGACATCGCACCGGATGAACTCGCGAAGACATATCACCAACGGGACCTGGAACTCATTGAGCAGGGAGGCAACCAGGTTTACGAAACCCGGGTCATTAATGCCGAGGGCCAGACCCGTCAGGTCCGCTTTCACAAGGCCGTCGTTCGGGACGCCGAAGATCGAACTCGCGGTTTGGTCGGCATCGTAGTTGATCTCACCGATGTACGAACTGCAGAACAGGAACTCAAGACATCAACCGAGCGGTTTACCAAGAGTTTTGATCGTAATCCGGTACCGATGACACTGATCGATTCACTTAGCGGAGAACTGATTGAGGCCAACCGGACATTCCTGCAGTTATTCGGTCTTCAGCGAAACCACGCCATTGGCCAGAAACTGTCCGCATCCGGCGTTGTGAGCCTGGAAACCTGCCAGTCTCTCAAGACGCAAGTCAACGATCGTGGCAGCATGCCCCCGCAACGAATCACAGCCAATCGCGCCGATGGCCTGCCTATCCGGATAGTGTGGTCAGCGGAATCCATTGATATCGAGGGACGGCACTGCATTCTCTCGACCTGGCTGGATGTCACCGAGGAAGAACGGGCACGAGAGGCAGAGCGTGCTTCCGAGAAACGCTACAGGATGCTGGCCGATCACTCCTCGGACGTCATCAGTGTCTTTGCCGAAGACGCCGCGCTCGAGTACATTTCCCCGGCCTGTGAAAGGGTGCTCGGATACACCGCCGAGGAATTAGAAGGCACAGTATGGTGGGAGCTTCTTGTCCCGGAAGACCGGCACAAGGCAGATGATCTCGCCGGCCAACTCGCAAAGAGCAGCGGGCAGGAACCAGTTATCCATCGCTTCCGTCACAAGAGCGGGCACCCGGTCTGGCTCGAATCGTACGCACAGCCACTCACTGGCGAAGATGGTCTCACCGATGGGCACTACCTGTGCACTTCGCGCGATATCAGCGCTCGTGTCCGTGCCCAGACCGACCTGCGCCTCAGCGAAGAGCGACTCTCACTGGTAATCGAAGCTACCGATGACGGCATCTGGGACTGGAATGTCGAAACGGGCGACCTGATGGTAAACGAGCAATGGGCAACCATGCTGGGGTACGAGTTGGAGGAGATCCCCGGCAATGACTCGGCATGGACGGACCTGATGCATCCCGATGACAAAGATCACGTCTTGAAACGTCTGACCGAGCATTTCGAGGGGCGGGACGAGCTGTATTCAGTGGAGCACCGACTTAAGACCAGGAACGGTGAGTATAAGTGGATTCTCGCTCGTGGCAAGGTAGTAGAGCGCGATGAGGATGGCAATCCGCTTCGCATGACGGGGACCCATCGCGACATCCACGAGCAACGCATGGCGGAGATCGCCCGCGAGGAAAGCGAGCAACGTTACGCTCTGCTGTTCGAGGCGATTGGTGACGGGATTCTGATAACATACAATCACCGGTGTGTAGACTGCAACGAGAGCGCATGTAAGATGCTCGGGCTGTCGCGCGAGGAGTTGATTGGCCTCTCGCCCCTGGATGTCTCGGCCGAGAGGCAGCCCGGTGGTTCCCCGGCATCGCAGCGCATACTGGAGATTCTGCGGGCGCTCGATGCCGGATCGGAACAGCGTTTCGAATGGCTGTATCGTCGCTCCGACGGGACCGAGTTCCTAACCGAAATGTGGCTCAGAGGCCTCGAGCTCTCGGGCAGTAGCTACGTCTTCGCCGTCATGCGCGACATCACCGAACGAAAGCGCGCTGAAGAGGCACTATACGTCGAGCGCAACAGACTAGCCAACATTATCGAAGGCACCAGCGCCGGCACCTGGGAATGGAATGTCCAAACCGGCGAAACGGCATTTAACGAGCGCTGGGCCGAGATGCTCGGGTACACCCTTGACGAGTTGTCGCCTGTTTCTATCGACACCTGGATGGAGCTCACCCATCCCGACGATCTCAAGAAAGCTAACGAACTCCTCAAGAAGCACTTCTCCGGCGAATCCGACCACTACGACTGCGAAATGCGGATGCGTCACCGCGACGGACACTGGGTCTGGATTCAGGACCGTGGCCGGGTGACGAGTTGGAACGACGAGGGTAAACCACTGTGGATGTTTGGCACCCACATGGACATCTCCGGGCGCAAGGCCGGAGAACAGGCACTGCTGGAGAGTGAATCGCGCAATCGAGCGATCACCGACTCAGCACAGGATGCCATCGTTATGATGGATCCCGAAGGCCGTATCTCGTTCTGGAACCCGGCAGCAGAGCGGATATTCGGCTACAATCATCGGGAGGCTGTTGGGCAAGACCTGCACAAACTGATCGCACCTGAACGTTACCACGAGGCACACCAGGAAGCATTCAGGGCCTTCGTGGATACCGGAGACGGCGACGCTGTTGGCAAGACATCCGAACTTGAGGCGCTAACTGAGTCAGGTGAGGAGATCACAGTCGAGCTATCGCTTTCGGCTATCGAGCTTGGCGATGGATGGCACGCGGTCGGCATAATGCGTGACGTCACTGGCCGCAAGGAAACTGAAGCCAAGCTGAAGAAGGCCATCGACGAGCAAAGCGCTATCTTCGAGAGTTCCCTGGTCGGTATCATGGTGCTGCATGACCGAATCATCACCAAGGTAAACCTTCGAATGGCAGAAATGCTTGGCTATGAGCCGCATGAACTCGAGGGACGTGGTCCTCAGAATCTGCACCTGTCCTATGATAACTTCGTTGAATTCGGCGATAAGTATTACTGGCGCCTGGCGGAAACGGAAATCGTTCAAATCGAGTACCCGCTCAGGCACAAAGATGGCCACACGGTATGGTGCCAGTTCAATGGTAAGGCGATCGACCCACCAGACCTTTCAAGGGGTGCGGTATGGATTATCGAAGACATGACCGAGCGGCGCCAGGCCCAGGAAGCCATTCGTGAGTCACAGCAGAAGCTCTCGCTGCACGTTCAGGAAACCCCCCTTGCCTACATTGAACTGGACACGGATTTCAAGGTCAGGGCCTGGAACCCAGCGGCTGAGAAGATCTTCGGCTATACACGTGAGGAGGTCCTCGACAAGCCTGCTCTCGACCTGATCATCACACCAAACACAATCCAGCACGTCAGCGCTGTGTTTCAGCAGTTACTCGAGGACTCAGGCGGGCGGCGCAGCACCAACAAGAATCGCACCAAAGATGGACAGATAATCACCTGTGACTGGTACAACACTCCGCTCACCGATGAAGCCGGGCACATAACCGGGGTAGCTTGCCTGGCCATGGATGTTACCGAGACCCATCGTGCGCAGGAGGAGCTTCGCGAAAGTGAAGAACGCTTCCGACTGTTCTTCGAGCTGGGAATGATTGGCATGGGTATCAAAGCGGCGGATCTCTCGTGGGTGCACTGCAATGAGAGACTGTGCGAAATCGTTGGCTACGACCGCGATGAACTGTCGAAAAAGGACTGGCTTGAGCTGGTCCACCCGGACGATCGCGAGGCAACCACCGCAGCACATAGAGGTATACTCTCCGGTCATGCGGACTCCTATACGATCGAAAAGCGCGTGATACACAAGTCGGGCGATATCGTCGATCTCCTGGTGTCGGCCAAATGCCTGCGAGACACCGACGGCACCGTTCGCTCGATCATTACCTTGTTCCAGGACATCACCGTCCGTAAGCGAGCCATGGAAGCCCTGTCACATTCAGAGGCGCAGAACCGCGCCATTGTCAGCGCACTGCCTGACCTGATGTTCCGCATGCGGGCCGACGGCACCTTCCTGGACTTCAACGCCCCCGAAGATGCCATACTGCTGCGCGAGCGTGATGAGATCATTGGTGCCAATTTGGAAGACCTCGAATTCCCCGACGCGTTTGTTGAGCTCGTCCAATCGCGAATAAGCGATTGCCTGCAAACACGGCAGGTCGATTCATTCGAATACACGCTTCCCGTCTCTGAGCACGATAACCACTTCGAAGCCCGGATCACCCCATGCGGCGAAGACGAGGTCCTCTTCCTGGTACGTGACATCACCGAACGCAAACTGGCAACCGAGCGGATTCAACACCAGGCCGAGTTCCTCAAGACGGTACTGGAGTCCATACCGCATCCCTTCTATGTTATCGATCCGGATACCATGAAGATCAAGATGGCAAACTCAGCTACTCACAATGGCGTCCTGCCACCAGAGGCGACATGCTATTCGCTGACTCACAAGTCCGGTGAACCGTGTTCCGGCGAAAACCATCCCTGTACCGTCCAGCGAGTGCGTACCGAACTGGAACCGTGTGTGGTGGAACACATCCATTACGACCGCGATGGAGATGCTCGGACGGTAGAAATCCGGGCCTTCCCCGTTCTCAACCGAGGGAAATTGACGGACATTATTGAGTACAGCACCGACATCACAGACCGGAAGAAGAATGAGATGCGCCTCGCCATGCTGGCGACGTTCGCAGAGAACAATCCCGGTATGATTGTCACCCTGAACACTGAGGCGCAACTGCAGTACGCCAATCCGGCGACTGAAGTCAACCTCGCTCGAATGAACCTGACCGTCGACGAACTGCACAAGATCCTGCCTCACAACATCCGTGACATTGTCGATCGTTGTATAGTCAACGCCGAGACCGTCCAGGGACTGGAAGTCCGTTACGATCGTTTTACGCTGCTCTGGGACTTTCACCCGGTGCCTGGTCAGCAAATTGTCCACGCCTTCGCCGAAGACATCTCTGATCGAATCCGCCGCGAGCAGGAGTTGCGTAAGCTCTCGCACGCTATTAATCAATCACCGACGATCGTAATCATCACAGATCCCGATGGTACCATTGAGTACGTTAACCCGCACTTTACCAGAGTAACAGGCTATACACTGATGGAAGCGGTTGGCGAAAACGTCAACATTCTCAGCTCAGGCAAACACGACAACGAGTTCTATCACAAGTTATGGAGCACCATCTCCTCCGGAGAAACCTGGAATGGGCGGATACAGAATCGCCGCAAGAGCGGCGAAATCTACTGGCAGCGCACGACGATCTCGCCGATTATCGGCGAGAACGGCCTGATAGCAAGTTACCTTGGCGTAGCTGAGGACATCACGGCCGAGGTCAAATCGCAGCAGCAATTGATGGAATCGGACAAGCTGGCGGCAATCGGCACCCTGGCAGCCGGTGTGGCCCACGAATTCAAGAACTACCTCGGTGGTATCATCGGTAACGCTTCGTTTGCTCTCGATGACCTCGACAAGGACGTTGGCGTTGAATCTGCCAAAGAAATCCTGGCGCAGATCATTGAGATGGGTGAGAAGGCTAATGATGTCGCCATGTCACTCTTGACATTCTCCAAAGCCCAGTCGGACGACTACAGTCCGGAGGATCTCAAAAAGATCATCCTTCGATCAATTGCTATGATCGAAAAGGAGTTGAGCAGCCAATCGATTGAACTTGTCACCTACATCGAAGACGACATTCCAC
>WJKG01000124.1 GCA_014729205.1 candidate division GN15 bacterium
CCGCCAAAACGACCGTATTCGATTGCGCCCTCAAGGCATGTCAGCCTCGCGTTTGCTCATCACGACCACCCATCTGGTCGAGGCGACGATCGATGGCCGCGAGTTCCTCTCTGAGCGCAGCTGCCTGCGCCTGGAGCGCCTGGCGATTGTCGTGTGGCGCAGAGTCAATCGGGGCCTGAGCACCTGCACGCTGCCAGCCGGTCAGGCCGGTCGCCCAGAAGCGATTGCGCCATCCCCGGCCGCCACCGAAACCACCACCATGGAAGCCCCATCCACGACCGCGTCCGAAACCGCGGCCACCTGCCGGTTGTGCGAAACCGGGCGCGTCATAGCCGGCACAATAGCCGACCCCGCGCCCACTCACAGGGCCCATTCCCATGGGCCCAGTCCTATCTCCTCCTGGCATAACTATTCCTCCTTTACAGGTAGTTGTTCTCTCGTTCGCGCGTCATGTATGCACCGCACTTCGGACACACAATCTCACTGCAAGGCGTACCCGGGCGGTGTGTCTCTCGGTAGCCGCATTGCGGGCATAAACACTGACCCACGGGACCGAAACCTGGCTGCGCCATCTTACCGGCATTCATCGCACGATCGCTTCTGCCTTGCGTTTTCGCACGACTGCCGTGTCCACGTCCACGCCCACCGAAACGGTACCTCCGGGGACCACATCCGGGCATGGCAAACGCTAGACCCGGCAGCTCTCCTTCGAGCCAAGCGGCGATCACTCGATCAGCCTCACCGGTCACAAACCCAATCACTTCAATTCCCTCGCCGGCGAGCATCGCTTGAACAGGTCGCGAAATCGCACCACAGACCAGAACCGTTGCCTCACAATTGACCAACGCCCTTACCCGCTCAACGGGCGGACCGGCCGGCACCGGGTGTTGTTGCCGATGAATAACCTGTCCCTCCTGAATCGTTGCGACCGTGAGTTCAACAGCAACATCGAATACGGGCGCTATCCGATCCTGCCAGGTAGCCAAGGCGACTATCAGCTTCTTTGCAGAGTCGTGTGTCATCATGAGTCTTATAAGCACACCCCGTGCCACATCTCGCGCCACAGTGCAGTTACAGGCATATGCTGTTGAACTACGCCGAGATATACACAGACCAAGATCTACTGACGTGAATCTCATGGTCGCGCTGTCGCGACTGTGTCCTCGCGGTGCGACTGTATGGTGCGACTGTATGGTGGCGCAATTAATGACGCCTGTTCGATCGCCCATCTTGCGTGGGTAGACTGATGCCAAGCTTCTTGATTCGGCGAAAGAGCGTGCTCTTGTGAATCCCCAGGTCGTTGGCGGTAGCCAGCCGATTGTAGTGGTTGCGTTTGAGGGCGGCGCGGATGGTGGCGGCGTCGAGCAAACGCCGGGTCTGGCGGAGATCGTGGTGAGGTTCTGCGGAGGGACGGTGTCGGGCGGTAAGCTCTTCCGGCAGATGCGAGATTTCAATCGTCCCCTGCCGGCACAGGACGAACGAGCGCTCGATCACGTTTTCCAACTCCCGGACATTACCGGGCCAGTCATATGCCATCAACAAAGCGAGGGCCTCCGCCGACACCCCTCCCACGGATTTGTGCTGCAGGCTGTTGAACCGCTCCACGAAGTGGTCGACCAGGAGCGGGATGTCTTCCTTGCGATCCTTCAGTGGTGGCAGTGTCAGGTGGACGATGTTGATGCGATAGTAGAGATCCTCGCGGAAACGCCCCCGTCGAATCAAATCGGCGAGATCCTGGTTTGTTGCGGCCAGGATGCGTACATCACTGGTTTCGGACTGTGTGGAACCGAGGGGTTCATAAGTGTGGTCCTGCAACACTCGCAGCAATCGCACCTGCAAAGCAGGACTCACTTCCCCGATCTCATCGAGCAACAGGGTTCCGCCATTCGCCTGGGCGAAACGCCCCGGCTTGTCTTTACGGGCATCGGTGAATGCCCCTGCCTTGTAACCAAACAGCTCGGATTCAAGCAGTGTGTCCGGCAGAGCGGCGCAGTTGACCGCCACAAACGGCCCCTGAGACCGAGGACTAAGAGCGTGGATGGTGCGTGCCAGAACCTCCTTGCCGGCTCCCGTGTGTCCGCTGATAAGCACCGTACTGGGGCTCTCGGCGACGGCGGGCAGCACCTCGAAGATGCGCTGCATCTGTGGGCTGCGGCTGTACAAATCGCCCGCACGGAAGCGCGCCTCGAGTTGTTCTCTGAGAGCCTCGAGCTCGCTGAGGTCGCGGAAGGTCTCAGCGCCACCGACGATTCGCCCATCACGATCGCGAAGCACCGCGGTCGACACACTAACAGGCAAGCGCGACCCGTCAGCGTTGATCACGAACGCAGATCGTCCGATGACCGGCCGCCCGGTATGCAACGTCTCTTGCAGCGCACAGTTCTCCTGGCAGGTACTGGCCCGAAACACATCGGAGCAACGGCAGCCAATTGCCTGCTCGCGCGGAATTCCAGTGATCTGCTCCGCCGCACGGTTAAACGACGTTATCCGCCATTCCGTGTCGACGGTGAATACACCGTCGGATATGCTTTCAAGAATAGCGCCTGTGGACAGATCTGCTTCAGACATCGGGCAAGTCTCGGTTTGCGCTCACACTCCTACCGCGTCACTGGCCGCCTTGAGCAGTTCGTCCTCATTGATCGGTTTGTCAA
>WJKG01000125.1 GCA_014729205.1 candidate division GN15 bacterium
CAATGTGGTTGATTTATCGTCGTATGTTACCGCGGCGGCGTTCGTAACCAGATTCACACTGCAGGATTTGACACCGCTGAGGGAGCCCACGGCCGATTCTATGTTGCTGACACAACCGGCACAGTGCATGCCACCGATTTTCAGCCGGATTTGCTCGGTTCGACCCATACTTCGCAAACTACGTCCTTCGGGTAATTCAACACAACAACTAGTTCCGGGATCAATGCAGACCCATCGTAGTCAGTATATGAGGACAACGCTTGAGAAGTTCCTTTCGAATTTGGGCCCGCGCACGGTGCAGATACCAGCGGACCGTCGCCTCCGGCATATCCATCATCCGGGAAACGTCGGTAACCCGGCACCCCTCCACATCGCGCAACACAAAGGCCGTCCGCTGTTTATCGGTAAGCTTCAATGACGCCCGTGAAACATGGTGGCGTAGCTGGCGACGGTAAAAGTTGTAGTCAGGATCGTTCAGCCGACTCTCCGGAACGTTGAAAATCTGCTCGAGTGGCTCATGGCGATGGCGCTGTATCTTCCGCATATGGTCTATGGACGCATTGACGGTGATGCGATACAGCCAGGTATAGAATTTTTTCCCGGGATCATACCGCCAGATATTGTGGGCCATTTTGAGAAAGACGTTCTGAGCCACGTCTGAAGCTTCGTCGTAATCGGCGGTCATCTTGTAGGCCAACGAGATGACCTGTGGCCGATAGCGTCGGACCAGTTCCGTAAAAGCGCGTTGGTTGCCACGCTTGAAATCATCAACCAGACGCTTGACATCCGTTTCGTCGTCTTGGTCACGGCGACGAGTGGATTTGGAGTTGTTAGCACGTTTTGCTGTCATAGCTGTTCCACCCATTCCTTAGTTGAAAAACACCAAACAAACAAAACTGGTTCCGTCTAGTTTGAATACTGATAATGGTTTACGCGATCTATAATGTGTTTCGCCACCTTTTTTATCTTATTTATAGCGTGTTTTTGGCGCAATACGAAGTTAAAATCGAGCCAAAAAAAGACGCCCTGCGGGGCGCCCGAGCTTGACCCGTTAGAGGGACTATTTCTTGTTGAGAATGAAGTCGCGAGGGTTCAACGACTTATTATTGCGCCAAACCTCATAATGCAGGTGCGGGCCGGTGACACGAGCCCCGGAATTGCCCATCCGGGCGATTATCTCACCCCGCTTGACCTTCTGCCCCACCGCAACGTCCACCTTCGACAGATGACCATAGCGTGTGACAAACCCATACCCATGATCAATAACCAGGGTCTTTCCAAGGTCACGATAGGTGACAATCCGCTTCACCCGTCCGTCGGCCGTCGCGATAATCGGTGTCCCCTTGTTGCCGCTGAGATCTAGCCCGCTGTGGAACTGCCGCGAACCGGTAAACGGATCGTCGCGCCAGCCATAGCCGCTGGTCAGCCAACCTTTGGTGGGCCAGATAGACGGCGTATGGGCAAGTCTATCCTGCAGGGAATTGAGCTCGGATTCAACTTCGGAGTATTTCTCGAGTTCGAAGCTGGAGAGTCGCAGGAGGCGATCGACCTCGACTTCGGTATTATAAGCCAGGATTTCGGAGTTGGAGAGACTGCTCAAGTCAACCGGATCGGGGCCGCCGATACCAAGCTGGCGTTCCTGGTTGTCGATCTCAGGGAGGCCGAAAATGGTCCGAATGGCCACCTCTTTTTGCACCAGATCATCATAGCGAGCATCAACTTCAGCCAGATGCCAGCGTAGCTCTTCATACTTCGCGGAAAGCTCTTCATTCTCAGTCTCAAGTCGTGTCAGTTGAAACTGATCCACCTGGTTACCAAAGAACTGAGAGGCAAAGAAGGCACAGCCTACAGCCAATACAGCCACGACGGCGATAGCGGCCGGAATGAGATACCTGGGGAATGAAATCTGGCGTGCCTGATTCTTCGTATCCGGCACGACCATAAGAGTCAGTCGTCCACGAAACATGGTTCGTTCAATTGATATCCGCCCGCTTTGTCGCGGGCTGATGTTTCCTCTCCATCAACGTCTTACAGGCGGCCAAGTTAGCCGTCACGCTCTGGCGAGTCAAGGAAAAACTCCCCGTGCCTATTTGATCAGAACATACTCGCGACGCAGAACCTTGTTGATGATCTTAGCCATCTTGTCTGATTGCAGTGACTGCAGGCTATACAGGTGCCAGTATGTCTTCTTAGGCAACGTGAAGACTTTCTCCTTATCGTTCTTCTTCAACGTCGACTCCTTTCCGGCCTTTCGGCTCCCGAAAGGATCGACACGATCCCATTACTGATATCGGGAGCGAATAGCATCTGATTGACGTGTTTTTCCGTCTATATGGATTGCACTAAGCGTGCCAAATACAGAATGTCAGCGAGGCTAGCCTGTATTCGTCACCTTAACTTACTGCTGGAAAAGACATTATAGCCATTGACCCACTAAAGCGACAGATTCTGTCTGAACCCCATTTCACAGAAATGTACCTCCAGATACCCTTCAGAGCACTACGCTGGTGACAGGATCCTGCGCAGTGTTCAGAGTCTGAACAGGGATTTCGGGAAATCCGACCCTTTGACTTGGCTGAGACTACCGCCTACATTGCCCTTCAAACCTATCTGCGAGAAGCGAGGCGAAAAATGACTGAACTTAAGGATATGATAGTACTGGTCACGGGAGCATCGGCCGGAATCGGCGAGGCTATCGCCCGGGCCTTCTCTGCGAACGGCAGTCGAGTGATTTTGTGCGCGCGACGAAAGGAGCGCCTGACCAAACTCCAAAAGGAACTGCCGGGGGAATCACTGGCCCTGGAGCTCAACGTCCGCGACCGCGACACCGTCGAACAGACGATGGCCGGGCTACCCGGTGAATGGCGAGCTATCGACGTGCTCGTGAACAACGCCGGTCTGAGCCGTGGTCTGGGCGGGATTCATGAGTCCAATCCCGACGGCTGGGAGGATATGATCGATACCAACGTCAAGGGGCTCTTATACGTCTCACGAGCCGTCATCCCGGGCATGCTGGAACGAGAGCGCGGGCACGTCATCAATATCGGCTCGATCGCCGGTCACGAAGTATACCCCGGTGGTAACGTCTACTGCGCCACCAAGCACGCGGTCGACGCGCTGACCAAAGGCATGCGGATCGATCTGGTCAAGACGCCGGTCAGGGTAACTACGATTGATCCGGGCTTAGTGGAAACCGAATTCTCCGAAGTCCGCTTCTATGGAGACACCGCTCGCGCCCAACAGGTATACCAGGGCTACACGCCCCTGACCGGCGAGGATATAGCCGATGCGGTCGTCTGGGCCGCGTCACGCCCCCAACACG
>WJKG01000126.1 GCA_014729205.1 candidate division GN15 bacterium
AGCTTCCCCTACAAGCTGCCGTCACTACCCTATGATTATGACGCACTTGAAGTTGCGATCGATGCCGAGACGATGAAGCTGCACCATACCAAGCATCACCAGGCCTACACCGACAAGTTCAACGCCGCTTTGGAAAAGCACTCTGACCTGCAGGGCAAGCATATCACCGAGCTTCTCGCCGATCCGAACTCCCTGCCCGAAGACGTCCGTGGCGCCATCCGCAACCACGGCGGTGGGTACTTCAACCACGCCCTGTTCTGGCCGCTGATGACCGGCAGTGGTTCCGGCGAACCGTCCGGCGATCTGGCCGACGCGATCAAGCGTGACTTCGGTTCCTTAGACGACTTCAAAAAGCAGTTTTCCAACGCCGCCGCTACCCTCTTCGGTTCCGGCTGGGCCTGGCTGGCCGCTGATAATGATGGCAAGTTGTCCGTTATCCAGACCGCCAACCAGGATACACCGCTTTTGACCGGCCACAAGCCGGTGGTGGGACTCGATGTCTGGGAGCACGCCTTCTACCTGCGCTACCAGAACCGCAAGCCGGAATACATTGAGGCCTTCTTCAAGGTGATCAACTGGGATCAGGCCACCAAGAATTTCAAGGCCTAAGGCGAACGCAAAAAATCACTACCGTGTGACTTTCCCATTGCTTACAGGCCTTCGGAAGTAGACAGGGTCAGAGCACGCCCTGAGCCCGCCACATTGATTGTGGCGGGCTTTTTCTGTGCCGGATTGTGTAGGCGTGAAGTGTGCACCACATGTTGACAAAGTGGGGGAATCGAGGCAAAACGTCGTTAGGTAGCTAACCAAAAAGCTGGCATACGCTGGAATAGTCCCACGAAATAAGACCACGTCACTTAGGCACCTAATGAATGTTGTCCACATTATCGTCGTCTAATGCGTCTACTTGGATTTTGCGGTACTATTCTGTTCGATTATCGAAAGTATCTTATCCAGACGGATCAAGCGCTTCTTCTCCACCTTCTGCATCAGCTGTCCGATGAAATCCAGGTAACCCGGCAGGATCTGCTGCACAGCCTCGCGGGCTCTCAAGCTGATACTAATCACCACCTTGCGCCCATCGTGCGGATCCGGCCGTCGGTGCACCAGCCCCTGAGAATCGAGGGCATTTACCAGTCCGGTCACGGTAGCGCGGGTAACGCCCAAACGCTCGGCCACCACCGAGGGAGACTGCGGTTCTTGCGGCGTCTCGATCAAGATAAGGAGCAGGGCGAGCCGTCCGGTCGACAAACCAAACGTGGCCAGGTAGCGGTCGCAGGACTGGCGAAGCTCCTCTGCTATACCAACAAGGCGTACGAACGAATTTAGCTGATCGGGATCGATCCGCGCACCTTCTGTCTTGCCTCGTGCAACTAAAACCGGGTCACGATGCCATAGCCGCCCTTGTCGCCCCTGTTTTTTCTTCGCCATGTACCTCCGTTGGTAGTGCGTTTCGCACCTGATAATAAGGTGCCTAATAATCTACTTGTCAAGTATTAGGTGCCTAACTATACGTGATGTGTATTTGTGGACAAGTTGACACCGTTTTGCAGATTCACGTACGTTGCGTGCGGGGTGCTGGTCCGGCACCCACCACACGTGGGAACAAAGAAGCGAACAAATCCGGTGTGTGACTGTTAATCGTAGATCAGGTAAGTCTTAACAATCCATGGGCCGTGCGAGCGTCGTTTCGGCCGTATTCAGGACAGGGTAGTCGTATGAGCAGCAAAGACATAACCTCGAAGCAACCGGGCGGAAGAATAGAGCTCAAGACCGAGCCAAATTATTGGTGTGAGGATCTCACCGAGGCGATCGGGGGGACCCCCATCGTCAAGCTTCGTCATCTTCCGGCCAAGTGGAATGTAACCTCAGAGATTCTTGTCAAGCTTGAGTTTCTCAATCCTACCGGTTCCGTGAAGGATCGCATGGCGGTATATCTACTCAAGCAGGCGGTGGCCCGCGGAGAGCTCAAGCCGGGCGGGACGATTGTCGAGGCGACCTCCGGCAATACCGGCGCTGCGGTGGCGATGTTTGCCGCCGCCAATGGTTACAAGGCCATTTTGACTATCCCGGACAAGATGTCCAAGGAGAAGGTCGACACCCTCACAGCCTATGGTGCCGAGGTCCACATCTGCCCTACCGCTGTCGAGCCGGAATCGCCGGAGAGCTACTACGAAACCGCCAAGCGGCTTCAGCGCGAGACACCGAACTCCTATTTCGTGGGCCAGTATTTCAACAAGGACAATATAGAGGCACACTACTGCACCACCGGCCCCGAGATTTGGCGCCAGACCGGAGGTAACTTCGATATCCTGGTGGCGGGCGTAGGTACCGGCGGGACGATGTCTGGCACCGCAAAGTATATCAAAGAACAGAACAGTGCCATAGAAACCGTTGCGTGTGACCCGAAGGGATCCATCTTCTACGACTATCACAAAGACAAGACCAGAGTCGAACCCCACCCCTACCTGGTGGAGGGGATCGGCGATGACTTCTTCTGCCCCACGCTCGACTTCTCGGTGATCGATGTCATGTACCAGGTCACCGACAAGGAGTGTTTCGACATGACCCGCGAGCTTGCTCGCACCGAGGGCATCCTGGGTGGGGGGTCATCGGGTGGGGCAGTCCTGACGGCATTGCGTCATGCGCAGTCGCTGAGCGAGCCGAAGCGGATTATCGCCATTCTGCCGGACAACGGTACCAAGTATATCAGCAAGATCTATAACGACCAGTGGATGAAGGACAAGGGCTTCCTTTAATCGGAGGGAACATGGACGAGCATATCAAAAAGACACGTTTCGAGACCCGCGCCATTCACGGTCCCAAGGTGCCGGAGGACGGTACGCGCTCGGTCACGACCCCCATCTATCCCAGCTCGACCTACGGCGTAGAGTATCCCGGCGATGAGTCCGGCTACGTATACGCGCGTTGGTCCAATCCCACCCGGAAAGCTCTGGAGCAGACGCTGGCATCGCTGGAGAACGGATCGCACGCCTATGCCTTTTCCTCAGGACTGGCTGCGCTCAACGCGGTACTCACATTGCTGAAGTCTGGCGACCACATTGTGGCTGTCGATGATCTCTATGGTGGCAGCATGCGCCAGTTCGAGAAGGTGGCCCGCAACTTCGGCCTGGACTTCACTTATGTGGATGGCCGCCAGCCTGATAACTTCGAAAACGCGATCAAGGAAAACACGCGCCTGTTCTGGGTGGAGACCCCGACCAATCCCCTGCTCCACCTGGTGGACATCGAGAAAGTATCGGCCATCGCCAAAGAGCACAACATCCTGCTGGGAGTAGACAATACCTTCGCCACTCCCTTCATTCAGCAGCCACTCACGCTCGGTGCGGACATTGTTCTGCACTCGGCCAGCAAGTATTTGGGCGGTCACTGCGATATCATCGCGGGTGCTCTGGTTGTGAATGATCCCACTCTCGCGGAGAAGCTGTACTTTGCACAGTATGCGGTCGGTGCGCATCTGAACCCGTTCGAATCATGGCTGATGCTTCGCGGCATCAAAACCCTGCACCTTCGCATGGAACGGCATTCGGTCAACTCCATGAAGATTGTCGAGTTCCTTGAGACTGTCGATCTGGTGGACAAGATTTACTACCCGGGTCAGGATGGTAATAAGGTCCCTAATGAGATGATTATGCCCGGTGGTATGGTGACATTCTCACTGAAAGCGGACTTCGATGCGGTCAAACAGTTCTGCATGGCCACGAAGGTGTTCGTGCTGGCGGAATCATTGGGTGGAGTGGAATCGCTGATCAACCACCCGGCATCGATGACCCACGCTTCCATCCCGAAAGAAGAGCGCGAAGCTCGCGGTATCACCGATGGGCTGGTGCGTCTATCGGTAGGTGTAGAACACATCGACGATTTGCTGATTGATTTGCGCAACGCCCTGACGGCACTGCGCAAGCACCTGGAGGTAGCGGCGTCGTAGAGGGCATCGTATCGCATAGCTGCTCAAGAAGATAACAAACGCAGATCGGCCGGAAGCTCGTGTGAGTTTCCGGCCGATTGTGATTCATCTGGCGTGTCCGAATGGCCGCAAGATTGCGGCTGTACCGCCTACCGGGAGATGTTCTTGACCTCGTATTTGATGATACCCGCCGGTACCTCAATTTCGACAATCTCCCCCTCTGCTTTGCCCAGCAGTGCCTTGCCGATTGGTGACTGCACCGATATGACATCGTTGTCAACATCGGTCTCATCCGGTGGAGCCAGTGTGTATTCGATCTCTTCGCCGTCTTCAAGGTCTTTAACCAGCACCTTGCACAAGAGGTACGCTTTGTCGGTCGGCAGATCGTCGACATCAACCGTCTGCGCCTTGGCCAGCTTGAACTCCAGATCACCAATTCGCCGCTCCAGGTGCTCCTGGGCTTCTTTGGCAGCATGGTATTCGGCGTTCTCGGACAGATCGCCCATCTCGCGCGTGCGCTTGATCTCCGCGACGATTCTTGGGCGTTCTTCGTATTTGAGGCGCTTGAGCTCAGTTTCCAGCTTCTTGCGCCCCTCTTTGGTTAGGATTACTTGATCACTCATAGGTATCCAATATACAGAGCTACGTGACATTTTGCAACACAGACCGGTCGTCCAGCCGACGAGCGGTCAGCAGGAAGATCACAACAGACACCAGCAAGCCGGGAAACACCGGCTCTACACCGAACCAGTACGTTCCCACCGGTGTGACATACTTCGACAGATACCACACCAGTGACAGACCGCCACTGGCCACCACCGACAACAGGGCCATATTCGGCGGCAATCGTCTGCGGCCTACGAAGCCGAAGAAGACCGGCACCAACAGTGCGGGTGTGCCTATCGACCCGAAGGCGTGCCAGATATCCACCGCCGAGCGGAAGAAGATAGCAAAGACCACCGCCAACAGGGTGGAGATGACCAAGCCGAAACGGGTATACACGGTCACCTCGCGCTCGCTTATCCCGAAGCCACGCTGCATGATGTCATTGCCGAACGTGCTTGCCGCGAGGAACGAATACGAGTCCACGGTGGACATCACGGTAGCCAGAAGAGCCAGCGCAAACAAACCGAGCAGGCCCGGCGGCAGAACCGAGGTAGCCAGGGCGGGGTATGATGCGACCGGATCGGCCAGATCCGGCAGGATGGCGCGGGCGTAGAGTCCGCACGAGGTGGTCAGGAAGTCGAACACGAACCAGAAAATGATCGACACCAGAATGCCGTTTTTCGCTGTGCGAGCGGATCTGGCCGCATAGCAACGCTGATAAAAGGCCGGCTCTACGAGGGTTGCCAGGGCGATAATGTACCAGAGTGCGATATACCACCCGGAATTGCCACCATGCCAGGTCAGATGCTCGCTCGGCAAGTTGTCCACAAGAAACGCCGGCCCGCCGAACTCGGTGACAACCATCACGAGCAGCAGGCCAAACCCGACAAACATCAGGCCGAACTGGAACAGGTCGGTGCGCACGACCGAGCGAAACCCGCCGAGGTACACATAGACAACAGAGAACAACGTCCCCAGCAGCACCCCCTGCCAGAACGGCCAGCCGAACAGGAACTGGCATAGCACCCCCAGCATCAGGACATATGCAGCCGGGACAGTCATCAGGTAAACGACAACGCCGCCGGCCACAGCCGTGCGATTGCCGTATGCCTGCGCCAGGCGATCGGGAATAGTCAGTAGCTCACTCTCGCGAGCCCGTTTTGCCAGAAACACTGCGAACAGGAAGGCGGCCAGGTAGTACGGGACGCCGAACACCAGCCAGTTGGAGATCCCGAAACGGAAACTAAATTCGCCTACCCCCAGAATACCACCATACCAGGTGGACACCAGGGAAGCGACAAAGGCGGGAAGCGTGAGTGTGCGCCCGCCCAGAATCATATCGCTGGCGCTGCTGCTGTCCCGCAGTTTCCTGGTCAACCCCAAAAACAACAACAGCGCCAGGTAGATAACAACGATCAGGTAATCAACTGTGTGCACCCGGACTCGCTTTCTGTATTGACCGGCCTCAGAACAACGAGAGCTTCAACTGAGTCCAGAATGACCGCTCCGAGGCCACATAGTATTCAGCGGAACCGGTAATCAGCGGTGGCCCGGCCTCGCGAGCGAAAGCCGTATTCCAGCCATAGCCGGAGCTCTCGTACCCTTTATCGAACAGGTTATCCACGGTGGCCGACAGGGTCAGATCGCCCATACCTGCGAAGCTGTCAATAGTATAAGCCGCCGACACGGACACCACTGCATACGGGTCGATGGCCAGCGAGTCCAGGTTCAACAGTTCCATGTACTGCTTGCCGACTCCCTGCACGCGGGCCGTGCCACGCCATCCCTTGTAGCGATAATCCGCCACCAGATTGGCCAGGAAGTTCGGAAAGGCGGGACCGGTCTTGTCCTCGAATCGCACCACGGTTTCATCGACCACATTCCAGCTCTCGTCATAAACCGCCAACGTGTCCGTGTAGTCCTTAATGCGATAACGATTGAGCGACAAGTTGCCGCTCAGCGTCAGACCCGACACAAGGTTGGCCTTACCCGACAGCTCCAGACCGATTCGATAGGAGCCTTCGGCGTTGACAGTGGCCGGTATGCCGGTGGAAGGATTCACACCCCCGAGCGGAATGATCTCATCAGTGAAATCCATCCAATATGCATTGGCCGTAACTGTATACCGTGGCGTTTGATAACTACCGCCAAACTCAAGATTGTACACCCGTTCCGCCTCGAACGTCGGCTCGCCAAAGCTCCACTCGGTGGAATCCTCGGTGACAGACTCAATCTCCAGCGACGGCACGCCACCGGGCGTGGTGGGGTCATAGATTGACAAATCAGTCGGCGGTCGCGAGGCGATAGCAAAGTTGGCGAACAGGTTAGCCCGTGCCTTACCGGGCTCGTCCTTCAGCAGGTAGTTCAACCCCAGGCGAGGGGAGAGGAAATTCCAGTCGACCCTGTAATCGTAGCCAACAAACGCCCCCAGCGGCACCTGGTCAAAATCGTACGTCTGATGACGGAATTGCAGCGTGGCCTGGAGATTCAACTTCTCGCTCAGGCGGTAGTACTCCTGGGCGAAGATGCTTGCCACCCGCTTCTTGCCGAAGTACTTGTAGTAGTTATGACCGGGGGAAAGAGACGCATCGACTCCCTCCGCCCAGACCACTTCACCATCATGATCGGACTCGAAGAAGTAAAACGAGCCTCCAAAGCTGTGGCGTCCGCGATCATGATCGATATCCAGCCGCGGATTCCAGCCCACCTGGTACTTATCCACCGATTGGCGACGGACAATCCGGCCACTGGTGGCCCCACCGGTGAGCGATGTGTCGATGTTGTAGTTGGCAAACAACGCCCCCGCGACATTCTGCTCAAACCAACCATCGCCCTTAATGAAGAACAGGGTGTTGGACAGTGTCTTGTTCTCACCAAAGCGGTATCGATTGTGCAAATGGTAATGCGGCTGGTTGAAGTTGTCGGTTTCGTCGTGATAGGTCTGCGGATTGAAACGGCGGTCCTCTTTTAGCTTCGAGCGCGGTACCCCGAGATAACTCAGGTGCAGCGATGCCGGACCGCCGAACACCTGCAACTCCGTGGTCATATTGGGGTCAAGCCGCGCCAGTGACAAGTAATACGCCCAGGCATCGGTCCAGCTACCCTTACGGTAACCATCGGAGGCCGTCTTGGAGAATCGGCCGGCGAACGCCCAACGACCGTCGATCAGCCCCGAGGCGTACTCGACCGTCTGGCGGAGCGTGCGACCAACGGAGCTGCCATTATGAAAGTACTCGCCATAGCCGGACGTAATCTCGGCCTGGCGAATCAGTTCCAGCGTGTTGGTGACAACATTGATTGATCCGCCAAACGAGGCGTGCCCGTACAACTGGTTGCCCACACCGCGCTGGATTTGGACATCGGTGACGCTCGATGTGAAGTCGGGTAAATCTACCCAGTACGTGTACTGGTCCTCGGGGTCATTGAGCGGTACGCCGTTGATATAACTGGCGATACGCTTGTCATCGAAGCCGCGGATCTTGGTGTACGTGTAGCCCAGATCACCGCCACCATCGCTGAAGGCGTACAGATTAGGTGTCGTGTTCAATAGTAGTGGCAGATCACCGATATCGTAGTCGCGCTGGATCTCGGCCTTGGTGACGTTGTCAAACGACACTGCCGACAGGCCGCGCTGCGCCCGATGTGCCCGAACGACGATCGGCTCACCCTCATAGTACATGGGGGAGAGGCGGACCGTGTCCGGTATCTGCCCGATCAGAAACTGACGCGGATGGTACCCGATTGAACTGAAAGTCACTCGCGTGACTTCGTTCGAATAATCGAGAGTGAATTGGCCGCTGGCATCGGTTGTGGTGCCGACGGCGGGTTCATTGGTGACCAGGGAGACAGCCACCAGCGGCTCACCTTCGGTGTTGACCACAACACCCGAGGTGCTCGCGGCCAGACAACCTGAAGCTGCCAGGATTAACGCTAATAGCGTGGTCAGAAGTTGCATCATGACAGTAACCTCGCATTAAACATGAAACGTTTACGCAAGATTCCGTCCTGAACGATAGGAATGCCCGATTACGGGCTGGGGGATGCGGTCGGCATCTCCGTTTCCCTACGCCGGTATTACCCGGATCAGGTAGGGGGGTATGATCTCAGGCGGTTGGTTACGCCACCCCCAACGGAATTGCTCCATCTATTTATTTACGAAAGGCAAACATAGGCCTGTTTGTTCCGTTAATCAAGCGAAATCGGCTGAGAGCCCCCACCAAAATCGTTGACCTCGACGCTCCGGTATACTATATCATAGCTGATAACCATCGGGCGCAGGGAAAGCCCAAACGACGCTATAACAACCATATAGTCGCACTCGCCACCATCGTTCGCTCTTCACCGCCTTGGTGCGCGAAAGGAACGCTATGAGAAAATCGACATGTATTGTCATGGCCGTGCTGGTCTTGACGTCGGC
The DNA here is from genome assembly GCA_014729205.1 of candidate division GN15 bacterium. Classification (GTDB taxonomy): domain Bacteria; phylum Zixibacteria; class MSB-5A5; order GN15; family FEB-12; genus WJKG01. The sequence continues at coordinate 8,952 of WJKG01000126.1, forward strand.
CGCCATTGCCGCCGATGCACCCTCGGTGGAGTATCGCTCTGTCCGCTCTCTGGGTATGGGAGGTGTCGGGCAGACCACGCTCGGGACATTCGAAGGCATGATCTACAACCCCGCCCAGCTTGCTCGTGCGGGATTCAGTATCGACATAGCCTCGGTAGCAGTATCAACCGGCAAGAGCACCGTCGATCTGCTGGAGTTTGTCGATGATCACCAGGATGAACTGACCGACTACGATGACCTGCCGCTCTACCGCCAGATCGAACTCTACAATGACCTGAGTGAGTGGAGCGGTGACTGGCTGGGTGCCAAGGCCAATGCCGACATAGGAATAACTGTGGACGGCGTCGGGTTTGGCACTTATGCCACGAGCGATCTGGACTATCGGGCCGTACAGCCGATTCCCATCGTGGAGCCACAGCTTCAAGCATACGGACGTGTCGACCAGGTGTGGACCGCCGGGATAGCCTTCCGGGTGCCCAAGGACTGGAGCCTGCGATTGCTGCCCAATCCCCTCTATCTGGGCGTCAGCGGCAAACTGATCAATCGCTACGAGACGTTTGAGACACTCAATGCCGAGGATTACGATTACAAGGCCACCCTGGATTCCCTCGAGGGATCCCGCGTAACTGGCTGGGGGACCGATATTGGCCTGCTCTATGAAGCGATCCCCGGACGGGTTGAGGTGGCGTGTGATGTCGACAATGCGCTGTCATCGATCGACGGCGATGGCATGCCGACCATCGTCAATCTGGGAGCACACTGGCGCCTCAACAAAGTCCTGCTGGTGGCAGCCGACTGGAACGATGTCCTAACCCACTACGAGACCGACTTCGACAAGCGATTCAATCTGGGAGCGGAAGTGGAATTGCTCGGGATGCTGTTCGCCCGCGCGGGCGTTGGACGCGGCAACGCCTCGGTCGGACTGGGTGTGGACTTGAGTATTGTTGAGATTGATGCTGCCAGCTACCAGTTTGACAGCCGTGGGCGTAACACCGATGACGGAAAACGCCAATATGCGGCGCAAATTCGCGTACGGATATAGGGCTGAATTGAATAGTGCAGGGGGCACACCCCTGATAACGCAGGGTGGTTCAAAACTTGACACTCGCCAACCCTGCCATATAAACTGCCACGACGACAGGGTAAACGCAAGCGCCGAGGTATAGACCCGAAAAGCGACAACTGAAATAAACTATAGCTGAGAAAACCATTAAGCGGAGTAATCCATGAAGAAGCTGCTCTTGCTCGCAATCTGCCTGCTGCTACTCTCCCAGGCAGGGCATGCCCAGGGCGTGAAGCTGGGCGTGGGCGCGTTTGGCGGGGTTGAAGTACCGGTGATTCAGGATGACCAGTCATCCGGATCGCATTTCGGCTTCAAAGGACGCCTCAAACTCGCCGCGATCACTTTTGAACCATTTATCTCGTTCGCCTCGTATGGTGGAGCGGATATCGATGAGGTCATCGATGACCCCGACGGAAACAGCATTACCGGCTTCGGCCTCGATGCTGTCCTGTTCTCCGGTTTCGGCGCTCCCCGGCCGGCGGTGTTCCTTTTTGCCGGTATCGGCTCCTACAGTGCCGACAACGATCAGATGGACTACGACCAGTCCGATATCGGTTACTCGTTCGGACTGGGGCTCGAGGTCGGTGTAGCCAAAGGGATCAGCCTCGAGGGTCGCGGACGCTTCCTCGCCATCAACACCGATGGTGGCGCAACCAAGAAGTCCGGCATAGTTACGGCCGGCTTGAACTATCATTTCGGGATGTAAGGAGGCGCCAGAATGAAACAGATCATTGCACGTCTGCGCAATCTGCCGTTGGGACTTGCCCTGCTGGCGTTTGTTGCATGTAACCTGATTAGCGGCACCTTCGTGGTGACGGTCATGTACGAAGATATCGACCTGGCGACCGGTGACGACTTCTACTACCAAGCTGTCGACGTTACCGAGGAGGAGGACTGGGAAGATCACAAGGACGACATCAAGGACATCGACAACATCGGTTTCGAACTGTGGATGGACAACAACTCCGGACAGGCGATCACCAGTTACATCTACGTCGCCCCCCTCTCATCAAGCCTCAACGCCACCTCCACTAAGGCGCAGGTGATGGCCGATGGTATCAAGGTGTTCAGCCTCCCACTGCCGAATCAGCAGGATATCTTCATTGGCTATGCTGAGTCGTTCGACTACGTGTCTAACATTCAGCAATTCCGTGACCTGGCCGAGAGTGGCCAGTTCAAGTTCTTCGCTCTCTCGGACAACAGCCCGATCGACTTTGCCATCGATTCGGCCAAGGTGATTATCACCGTCAGCGCCGGTAAGTAAGTCCGAAAAGCTGCGTAAGCACACGCGATTGATGTATGGGCTGTCTGCGCGCCGCAGGCAGCCCGTTCTGTTACGGGAGCGTCAGGAAACTGCGCGAAGAGAGAAAAAGACGTCGCCGGTGCACAAGGCACAGGCGACGCCCCTCGAAAAGAGCCGCAGGTGTATGGCAAGCAGAGCCAAGCGGCCACCCCTCAGCCAGGGTGGCTACTCGACGGGATCTACATCCCCACCATCGACCAATTCCACCTTGGCCGGCTCAGTAGCTCGTTTCATCAGTTCCAGATAGTCATTAAACAGCCGAAAACGGTTGGAGAACGCCTCGCTCTTGCGGGCCGATTCGGCCAGACGCCGTTTCGCCAGAATCTCCGACTGCTTCCGCTCAAACTCGGACTTCGGGCGAGAGTAAACCCCGCCATAAGTGCTCTCCCGGTCCTGCTTCGGACCATAAGCGACCCGGTTCACCTTGACAGCGGTCCCCGCCAGTGCCAACCGAGAATACTGAATGTCATGCTCCATTAGCATGAACAAATCATGAGAATACTGTTTGATCAGCTTTTTGTTGCCCTTGAGATTCGCGTCGTGCCACAAGTCGATAGCGTGGCGAAACCGTTCATAGCGGTCAACCGCCGCATCATGCACGGCCTTCTCGGCAGCGTTCTCAGCCTGGATTTCATCGACCGCCTCGTCGGCCACCTTTTCAACCGAAGGTTCTTCGGCGGCAAGAACTCCCCCGATCAATAGCAGCATAAGTGACAGAAACACGCCTGCAAGTTTCATATTACGCTCCTTGTTTTGGCTCGTTATCTGACCTTTCCAATTGTATGAGCAACAAAGAGCGTGCCATCAGGCATAATGCACTATACCACAACGTTATAACATATTGGAAGAAGGCTGCAAATGTAGGATTGGAGGGACTTATATGGGCCGCGCCCAACAGATGCCGCGAGAGTCAGGTCCCGCCTTTAGTTCTCGGATTGCTGATTGCGCTCTCTCATCCGAGGATGATAGCGCTTAACCAGATCCAGCATCTGAAACCCCATGGCGGAGTCCTCGGCAAAGAGCCGATCCAAAACAGAGTCAGACTGCAGATCCATCCCATTGAGAGCCTGAGCTGCACCCAGACCAATCCACCCCGCCCAGAAGCTGGAATCGATGGCTATCGCGCGACCGAACTGCTCGGCGGCCAGCGCGAACCGGTCTGTTGTCAGGTACAGTACTCCGAGCGCCTGCAAGCAATCCCGATAGTCGGGCTGGTACTCAAGTGCCTGGCGGAAATTGTCCTCGGCCGCCTCAGTCTTGTCCAGTCGCTCCTGGACCACGCCCAAAAAGTAATGTAACTGTCCACCGCTGCCACCATGCTCCACAGCACCTGCATAGTAGACCTCGGCGCTGTCATAGACTTCGAGTTCGGCGTAGCAATTCCCGATGGCAAACAGGGTATTGGCATTCTCGGGATTGACACTGTCGGAACGCTTCAGCAAAGGCAGCGCCTTGCCCACTCGTCCGATCCGTGCGTACTCCTGTCCCAGGTTGGTCAGGGTCACGGGATCAAGGGAATCGACCTTGAGGGCCTGCTCGAAATACTCTATCGCCTTTTCGAATTCTCGCCCCTCACTGTAGTACGCTCCCAGATTGTTGATAACGTCCGAATCGATCGGATTGAGCTTGTAGGCACGGTTGAAATACTCAAGCGCCTTCTCGCGATTACCCACGGCAGAATAGGCTACGCCCAGATTCTTGACGGCCTCGAAATTGTTCGGGGCAAGCTCCAGCGCTGCCTCGTAATTGCGAATCGCCTTCTGGTACATCTCGTCCGAGAGCCCTTTGCCGCCCCGGCGCAACAGGGTCATCAGTGAATCATCGCTTTGAGCCACTACCGGGCTTGCCAGGGTGACCGCCAGGAGCAGAATCAGAACGGTTAGGATGGTCTTTCTCATAGTCCTCATATCGGATTATACACCTCTTAACGCCAGCAGATTAGTCTACTCTTTATCCACTGCTGTTATACAGGTCACTGGTACTGCCGTTGAGTCTCCGTTCAAGCGGCGGTGTCATCTTTTGCCCGCGCCGAACTGTTGGAACAAAATAACGGCCCGTTTGGCATTACGGGCCGTCCCGTTCCTCCATGAAGAGGAAGGCTCTTAAAAGAGGTATATCCCTTGCTCATCCATGAGACTAAGGGTTATTTACTTAACGCGCTTTGGCGTGTGGTTGTTCACCATTGCAAAGGACAGATACTCGAGTTCCATAGCCATATTCTCATTGCGAAGATAGACATCCTCGGGAACCCGAAGATTGATCGGAGCAAAATTCAGTATGGCCTTAACTCCTGCCCTGACAACATCATCGACTATATACTGTGCCACGGTGGCCGGTACCGCGACCACGACCACTTCGATCCGCGCTTCGGTCAGCTCCTGCTCCAGATTGGCGATATCAGAGACAATCATCCCCTTGTGATTGGAGCCAATCTTGCGCTGGTCATTATCAAAGAGCTTGACTATGTGAAAGCCCTGTTTGGCGAACTCCTTGTATGAAACCAGCGCCGAGCCAATATTTCCGACACCAATCAGCGCCACCCGCCAAACACGGTCGATACCCAGGATGGTGGCGATGCGCTTCTTCAGTTCGGTTACCGGATAACCCAGACCGCGCGTACCGAACGACCCGAAAAACGACAGATCCTTGCGAACCTGTGCCGGAGTCAGTTTCTCCCGTTTGGCCAATTCCTTGGAGGAGACCGTTTCGTAGTTCTCCTTTTCCAAAAGGGAGAGGGCACGGTAATACAATGACAGGCGATGTATTGTCGATTCGGATATGCGCTTTTTCGGGCCGCCTGCCTGGCTGGATTGCATTATCTCTCCTTGCCACTTGTCCACAAGGGACTAACATGTGAAATACTTCACAAGAAGTATATCCCCCCCTCAATACGCTGTCAAGAAAAATGTCTTACTTCTTCGAAGGGAGAAACCTATCGCTAACTATAGTAACGTCTTAGCGTTACAGTACGTGAAAAAATGTACAAGCAACCTAAACGACGTAACACTAATTTCTTCCTCACGGAACGATTTCTCGCGGCGTCGACAAGGCCAGCCGAGCAACTATCTCATAGTTGATCGTACCCGACCAATCAGCCAGGTCATCGGCGGTGATGCGCTCGCTGCCCTCGGCCCCCAGGAGCACCACCGGCTGTTCGTAGCGCACCTGCTTGATATGGGTGACATCGACCATCATCAGGTCCATACACACC
>WJKG01000127.1 GCA_014729205.1 candidate division GN15 bacterium
CACCGATACGCCGTCCAGCATTGGGCGAAAAAGCCAGGACGCCAGGGAGGGCTGTTATGCTCATGAGATCCAAATGGGGAATCATTGGAGTGCTGGGTTTGTTTGCCTTGGTGGCAATCGGGTGCAGCAGCGACGATGACGACACAACCAATCCAACAGGACCCACCAGTGATTCGCCGGTTGGCAACTACGTTGGGGTGGTTCAGAGCACCGGATACACGACGATGGCAAACGTCTCCCCGACCGCAGTCGGCCTGGTCGGAGAGAGTTTCCCGGTAACGATATCCGGTAGCCTTGTGCTTACGATGTTTGATGACTATCCATTCCGGACGACGCAGACCACTCAGTTGACTGAAGAGTCTGATGGCGTCTATGTGGGATCATACCAGGTAGGGGATCCATCGGGATGGGTTCAGTTCAGCTTCAGTATCAGCTGGGACTCCACTGCCGGCGAGTGGCAAGCGGTGGTGACCACGGGTTATGATACCAATAATGACGGTGCGCCAGAGCAGAGTGGTAGCATGGTCGTCGCGCTAAAGCCTCGATTGAACTGGAGTGCCTATGCCGGCAATTGGCGTGCAGCTGTAATATATATCGATGGTGAAACAGCTTTCCCGAGTCTGGAGATTCAGGATGCCGTGCTTAGTGCAGGTGGCACCGTTCAGGGAGCGTGGTTCTACAACGATGGTGGTACCGTGCGAGCACTGGCCTATTCGAATGCGGACGAAGAGGCGATAAGCTTCCGGATGGTTTCACTCGGTTCGACTTATCTGCACCTGACGGCAAGGGGACTTATGCTGCCGACTATCGGGACAATTGGCCCCAATCCGGAGAACTGGAATGCCGGATCTGACAGCAGTGATGTTCACGCCGTGCCCATGGCGCGGTTGGCGGCTTTCGCCGATGATGACGTGTTGCTGTCTATCACTGGCCAGGTAGAGGAGGATACGGACGGACTCGACGTGGAGGATGAATACCCGTACTTCAGTGCCGATTTGGTGGGTCAGGATGTCATAGCGGATATCGCGAGCGATGGAACAATGGAGATTACGATGGGTGCCACACCGCTGACGACCTACTATGGCTATATGGAGATGGCCGGGTCGGGCTATCTTGCTGGAATGCGAGCCGATACCGGCGACACCTGGTTTAACACAAACTTCTTCGTCCTGGAGCTCGATGCCAGCAACCAGACGACCGGCAACGGCTTCATGCAGGGATATGATATCCCTGACCTCGACGACGACAGCGAGATTGACGACGCCGAGATACTGGTTATCGATAATGAAGGCGTCCTGACGTTTGGCAGCGGCTTCAATCCCGACCTGTTTGAGTTCATTCAGACACTATAGAAGCACACACTTGGCCTCAACGCAACGGCGGCGGGAGCAATTGAGCTCCCGCCGCCGTTTGTCTTAAGGCTGGTCGAGATGCTGTCTATGTCTTTGCCAATTGCTCGTTACGGGTTGAGATGAGGTACTTCACGGCCGATTCCGCCTGCTCCGGGACGGCATCATTAGCGATGAACTGATCGTGCAAGATCTGCATGCCGATGATGTGGTTGATCAGAGCGTCCTTCTGGACCAGCGATACCGGATCGGTATCGGTCTGATACTCATCGAGGAAGGTGTGCATGCGGTCGGGATCGAAGATCCCGGCCTGAGCAACGCGCTCGCGAGAGACGTACGTATCGAGCAGCGCCTTCACCGCTTTGCGCTTGGTATCATCGGTGTGCCCCGGGGGCGCCATGAAGGCAAATTTTTGGCGTTCGTAAAGGACTCTCGGAAGCAGGTGTTTCATCGCTTCGCGCAGAACGTGTTTCTCGGTGGCACCCTTGATTCGCATGCGCGGGGGGATGTGAATAGCTGCCTCGGCCACGTAGTGATCGAGAAACGCGGGACGTGACTCCATAGCGTTGGCCATGTCGACACGGTCGCCGCCCCAGTTCAGGATCTGACATTCGAGCATGGTCTTCGACCACGTGTATTGGGCTTTGTCCAGCGGATGACGGCCCTTGATCATTTCCGGATCGAGCGCATCGGCGATAGCTTCGATGGGATCGTAGTGCTTTGTTGTCTCCTGGATTTCATCGGAGAGCAGTGGCCGGGCCAACTTGAGGGTACGTATCCACGGCTGGATCCACGAGGGCGTGAAACCGCAGAGGCTGTCGAACGCAGGGTGGGTGGTTTCGGTTTCGGCCAGGATGGCACCGCGGAAGATGCGGTTGCTCTCTTCCATCGCAGCGATCAGCTGGGCCTGTTCTTCCTTCTCATGTTCGCCGTAGCCGTGGAGAAACATGTCGCGCTTGAAGGCTGGATAACCTCCAAAGAGCTCATCGGCGCCCTCGCCGGTGACAACCACCTTGTAACCACATTCGTGGACGCGACGGCTCATGCACCACTTGGCCACACCGAGGGTGTTGTAGAAGGTGCGTTCGGCATGCCACATGGTGTTGATGTAGTTGTCACCATAGAGGCTAATGGCATCGAGGTTGAGCAATTCCTGGTCGGCCCTGGTCTTTTCGGCCATTTCACGGGCGATTGCGGCCTCATCGTAGTCGTCGTTGTCGAAGCTGATCGTGAATGCCTTTACCGGCGACTGCTGTACGGCGGAGGCGAGACCGAGCATGGAGCAACTGTCGATGCCGCCGGACAGGTAGCAACCGACTGGCACGTCAGCCTCCAGGCGGTGCGCCACCGCCTGCAGCAGTTGTGAGCGGACGACCTCGGTGTATTTCTCCAGCGGGATGTCGGTGTTGTGGTCTTCTTCGCGGGGGAACTCCATGTCCCAGTAGCGTTGTTCGGCGACTTTCAGACGGTCACCGTCGCGAGTCACGATCAGCATGTGCCCCGGTTTGAGAGCATGGATGTTCTTGAACGCGGTCGTCCCCGGTACCATGGTGTGCATGAGCTGATGGATGGCCCCGAACGGATCAAGCTCTCGCGGTATTCGGGGGTTTGCAAACAGCGCCTTGATTTCAGACGCCCAGGAGATCGCGTTGTCGGTTATATGGAAGAAGAGCGGTTTGATTCCGAACCGGTCTCGCACGAGAATCAGTCGCTCGGCGCGGCCATCCCAGAGAGCGAAACCGAATTCACCTCGTAGTTGCTGCACGAAGTCCAAACCGTAGCGTTCGAACAGATGAAGGGCAATCTCGCTGTCGGACTTGGTCTGAAAGATGGCACCATCGCAAACGAGCTCAGCGCGGATGCGCTTGTAGTCGTAGAACTCGCCGTTGCCGGTGAAGACCGATTGTCCATCGGAGCCAATGAGTGGCTGATCGCCGGTGAGCAGATCGATAATCGACAGGCGCGCGTGGCCCATGGCCAGGCCCTTGTCATGCTTCAGGTGGTATCCGGTACCGTCGGGCCCGCGATGGCGCAGGCGTCCGATCATGTCATGCAGGGTGGTTTCATCCTGCCGATTGAGTGGTCGCGCATTGAAAAAGCCGGCTATGCCACACATTACTTGATTGCCTCCGCCGTGGTGTGAATCGATGCGGGCAGACGGTCAAACCGGTTGAGCGTTGAGATCAACAGCGCCTGGCGCACGAACACGGCACCATGAGCCTGTGTGAAGTACAGGTTGTGGTCGGTGTCATCGAGTGAGGTTGATAACTCATCGAGCCTGGCCAGCGGATGCAGGACGACGGCGCCCGGCTTGAGCTGGCTGTCGCGATCCAGCCGGAAGCGCGCATCGAGTGACTTATAGCTGTCGCCCAGGAAGGTGATAGAGTTCATATAGATAATGTCAAGATCGCCGAGCACTTCGCGAACGTCGTTGGTCACCTGGTAGTCGATACCAGCCTTCTTGAGCAGCGGTTCGAGGATTGGTCCAAGCGGATCAGCCATCTCGGAAACGATGGTCATCTTGCGAATGCCCTGCTTGAACAGGAGTGACATTTCCAGAAAACTCCGCACCGCCCGCATGCTGCCGGGTGTGCCAAGGATACCGAGGTGTACCTTGTCCTCATCGGCGACATCGGTCTTCAACTTGGGATTCCACTTGAGAATGGCATACCAGTCGGCCATGGCCTGGGTGGGGTGCTCGCCGGTACCGTTGCCGGCATTGATCAGGGGAATGCGCAGTTTGCTGGTGATGTCGTGGACGGCATCGGTACGCGTATGTCGCATGACGACCAGGTCGCCGTAGGCATTGAGCATCTCACCGATATCCGCGAGCGATTCACCTTTGGCGGTGCCGGTAGTGCGTCCGTCCGGAATACTGATGACTTTGCCATCGAGCCTGAGCACGGCGCTTTCGAAGGAGAGTCTCGTGCGGGTGCTGGCCTCGAAAAAGGCGGTAATGATGATTTTGCCATCGAGTGGATGACTGGAGGCTATTTCGGTCGCTTCCAGAAGCGCGGCGAATTTGCAGAGCTCCAGGATAAGCTGCTTGTCGAACTGGTTGACCGAGACTGTGGAGCTGCCAACGAGTTTACCCAGAATACTTAGATCGAGGCTTTCCTCCTTGATGAGGTTTTCCGGATCGGGATACAGCCCCGGTGAGTCGATAGGGTTTTCCGAGGCTCTTTTCATGTCAATTTTGGTCTTTTCCTGATTCATGTTACCACACCTTCTTTCGGGCAAAGTCACGCACGAGTAGGATTAGTAGTGTAAGGGCACCTATCCCGGTGAGGATCAAGGCTCCCGTTATGAGGATCGCAAAGAATGATTCTGGAAACAGTGTCATGATGTCGACCCTCCAGTGGTTTCGGGGTGGGCTTCATCGAGCTTCACCCAGTCAAATCTCGATTTCGAGAACGCAGTGGCGATCACAACGACAACCATCGAGGTAGCCGCGCCGATCAGGGACGCCGTATACCAGCCCAATTCGAAGTAGGCTATCAAGCCCAGGATGGAGCCGGAGAGCATCCCCCACAATGCGCCGGTGGTGCTGGCCTTCTTCCAGAACAGACCGGTGGCGATCGGCCAGATTGTTGAGCCGACCATTGGCCCGGCAAAGAACAGAACCGTACCCAGAGTGCCGATACGCGGCAGACATATCAGCCAGGCCAGGACACCGAGACCGATGATGATATAGGCCGAGGCTCGCCGGAGGGTCTGCTCGCTGGCTTTGGGGTTGAGTATCTTGCGGTAGATATCTTCGGTTATGAGGTCTGAGGTAGCGGCCAGGAGACTGTCGATACTTGATGCGAGCGATGAAAAGGCGACGATGAAGACGACGATGGCACCGATCTTCCCCAGCACGCTGGCGGCAACCAGCGGTCCGACCATGTCGGGACTGGTGACATTGATACCGAGAGCACCGCTGGTCAAAGCGATGAAGCCGGCGGCGATGGGTACAGGCAGCCAGAAGAAGCCGGCGAGCATGTAGGCCTTCTTGCCAACGTCCTGGCGCATGGCGAAGGCGCGAGACCACCAGACATTGGAGTGGAAGATCTCGCCAATGCCGAAGAGCAGATTGTTAAATATGGCCATGACGGCTGCCGGCAGCAGGACGTTTATCAACATGGGGCGCTCGGATATCAGGTGTGTATAGGACTGCTCGAAGTCCACGAACGAGAGCACACCGACACCGACAATGACAATACCGATCAGGATGATGAGACTCTGGATGAAGTCGGTGCCGATGACGGCGTAGAGTCCACCGAACAGCGTGTAGATGACGCAGACGAGCAATATGACGGACATACCCACCTGATACGGAATGCCGGCGAGGGCGTTGAGCAGGATTCCTCCCGCCATCCCCATACTGATGAGCCAGGTGAAACCATAGAAAATGGAAATCGCGAGAAAGACGTACCAGGCCGTTCGTCCATAACGCAGGCGGATGAAGTCGCCGCTGGTGAAACCATGTGGCATAAGCTGGCGTATGCGCTTGGCCAGAGGCGCGAACAGCAACAGGCCAAAGGCAGCCGTGGAATAGGCGATCATACCCCAGATGCCGAGCTCGTAGGCGAACTGCGGGGCGAGCATAGTGGTGTTCGAAGTGACCCAGGTGGCCATAGCCGTGGCGGCACCGAGAGCCAGGCCGACATTGCGGCCGGCAAGCATGAAACCCTCCATGGACTTCGCTTTGCGGCCCCAGTAAACGCCAAGAGCTACCCATATGACGCCGAGGAGAGCGAGTAAGATCCAACCGTAATTCGCTGAGAGAACTGCTGATTGATGTTCCATGCTACTCTCCCCTACCCCTGCTTCTGCTGTTGTTCACGTGATGTTCGACGCACTCCGAGCAGCACCACTCCAACCGTCAGGAGAAACACGGTACCGCCGATCCCGAAGAGAGTGTATGCCAGTTGCAACGAATGGTGCTCCACGTGCACCTGCACCACCGGCGACCAGTCACTGGCGTAGCCACTGGGACGTATCTCTCTCACTCGGTAGTAGAAGGTACCGTCGGGCAGGCCTGAGATATAGGATGCCAGATCGGGGCCTTTATAGCGCGTGTTGGCGGTGACGAAGAGTGAATCGGCGCTCTCCTGCAGTTCGAAGATGCGATGAGCGACCCGGGTCGTGTCAATATCGTAGTCACTGTCCCAGACGAGCTTGACACTTCCGGAGCTGGTCTGGTTTTCAAGGGGAATGTCGAACCTCGGTGCTGGCAGACGATCCAGTTTCTGCAGATCTGCGGATTGCTGAGCAGCGGCAACGGAAGGCGCGATGCCCAGCACCAGAAGTACGATTAGTGTGAGGTGACTGTACTTCACGCGAGAGAACTCCCTTGTCTATTCAGGTGGTGCGTCAACATCAGGATTGGGTGACTGGACCTCACCGGTCTTCAGGATGGGTGCCGCCGAGAGATGCCCGGCCTCCATGAGGTCCGAGATACGGGCCAGTGACTGAGCGATAGTTGCTTGCTCACTTCCAGGCAGTCGGCTGAGCCCCTCGGCCAACCTGTCCTGCAGTGGCGACGGAACTCGTTGAAGCAGTTCTCTGCCCTCGGCGGTGAGCGAAATGCGCACACGGCGGCGATCATCGGAGTCGCGCAGCCGCTGCACGAGCGAGCGGGCCTCCAGGCGGTCTACTATGCCCACCACCGTGCTGGGGCTCAAGTGAACGGCCTGGGCCAGTTCCTTGGCGGTGATGGTATCCTTCTGGCCGATTGCTGACAAACAGAGGATTTGGGGCACCGTGATGCGGTACTCTCGTTCCAGACGATGCGAGTATTGATCGACCGCTCGAATTATCCTGCGCAAAGAGCTCAGAACCTGCAGATCGTATCTGTCGCGAGGGAGTTTATCGCCGCCGGGGACCGAGGAATCGGTACCGGACTGGGCCCCCCGTTGGGGACTGTTTGTCACCTGGGACGAGGACCGCTCTGCGGAGTCTCCTGTTATGTGTTTGCTGGACAAAGTTTTACTCTCGAAAAAACCCACTATGCCAATGGCCGGCACAAAACTGAATCCGGTAGCCGAACCAATTGCTTCGGCTACTAATAATTCGAACACGAATTATAGTCAACTTGTTTCTTGTTTTTGTGCACCGGTGGGACCACGGACTTGTGGGTTCAGGCAGTGGTCGCTATTTGGGTATGGAGACGTTATACTCACAAGACCAGAGATAATCTCTACACAGGAGGCCAGATATGTCACACCAGGTCTTCCGCGACCAGTTGGCGAGGTTGCTCGTATCCCCGAATGCTCATATTTCAATGCGTGATGCTCTCAAGGATTTCCCGTCTGACCTGCGCGGGCGGGCGGTGGCCGGACTGCCGCATACGGCGTGGCAGCTTCTGGAACATATTCGCATCTGTCAGTGGGATGTGCTCGAATACAGCCGAAATGCAGATCATGTATCGCCGGAGTGGCCGGACGGCTACTGGCCGGACTCGGTGGAACCGCCTGACGAGATAGCGTGGGACCAGAGCGTCGAGACCGTAATTGCCGAGATGGAGGAACTGGCGGCGACGGCGTTGGATGAAACCATAGACGCGCTGGAAGGTTTCGCGTGGGCACCAGAGCACAATTTGATGCGAGAGATTGCGATCATCGCCAAGCACAATTCATATCATCTTGGGCAGTTGATGATGATCCGGAAGGCCGACGGCCATTGATGTTTGTCTTATGAGGCGTGCGCTGTGAGGTTTCGTCTCACTACAGTGCAGATTCTGGAAGCAAACTGCGCTGTCGGCTGGTTACAGGGTTCATGATTACAGACACAAGAACCACCAAAGCAATGGAGGTTTTCTCATGAGCGCTGCAACAGTTGAAACCGGAAAGAAGGCTCCTGCCTTCACGTTGTCGAATCAGGACGGCGACAAAGTGAAGCTTAGCGATCTGGCCGGCCAGTGGGTTGTTTTGTACTTCTATCCAAAGGACAACACGCCGGGGTGCACGACGGAGGCGTGTGACTTCACCGACAGCTTGAAGGATTTCGAGAAACTGAACGCGACGGTGCTGGGTGTGTCTCCGGATTCAGTGGAGAGCCACCAGAAGTTCATCGACAAGCAAAACCTGAAGATCACACTTCTGTCCGACCCGGACAAAAAGGTACTCGAGAAGTATGGGGCGTGGGGTACCAAGAAGATGTATGGGAAGGAGACCCGGGGGGTGATTCGTTCGACATTCCTGATTGACCCGAAAGGTAAGATTGCGCACAGGTGGAGTAATGTACGCGCCAAGGGCCACGTTGCAAAGGTACATGAGAAGCTGGCGGAGCTGGCGGGATAGAGAACATCAATGGGACTGGTGAGGTCGTGCACGCGCGGAGCTATATGAGCAGTCGCCAGAGCCCCCAGACAACCAGGGCCCAGAAGCCGATGCGAAGGAGCCATACAACGACTGGGTGGTTACCCAGTTGTGAGGACTTGCCGGTTCGCATAAGGCGCAGGAAGCTGTAGAAGTAATTGAGCGAGGAGGCGGCCAGGAGTGTCAGGGTAGCCACCATGAAGATGGTCTGCCCGAACGAAAAGCGAACCAGATAGCTTATCAACAAGGCGGCAACAATGCTGAAGTAGTACTTCCCGAGCGCATCTGAGGGTGGGACCTGTGGCAGGCGCCGGGCGAGGAGCAGGCCCGCGAACATGATGAGCAGGTCGCGGCCGATGATGAGTGCGGCGGCCCAGAGGGGAAACTCGCGCGTGAAGATCAGGCCAATGAGGATTGCGATGGCAAGCAGCTTGTCAGCAACCGGATCGAGGATAAGCCCCATGGCCGTCTGCTGGTCCAGGCGACGGGCCAGGTAGCCATCGAGGAAATCGGTCGCGGCGGCGGCGATGAGGAGGATGAGTGCTGCGGTCGTGTAGGCCTGCGGGTCTTTCGTAAGGCAGTAGATGATCGGGATGGTCAGGACGATTCGAACCAACGACATCACGTTGGGCCACAGCCACAAGTGACTGAGCCGCAGTTCGGTGGCGGCAGCGCGTGCCTCATTGGTCTGGGTCTTATCCCGGCTCACGATTGCAAACTAAGCGAGGCTTTGCAAAACGGCAACCTCCAAGTGTGGAGGCCACAGCAAAATCGCTTGTCCCTTTGCGGGCCAGCGCATAGTTTTGTACTGTAAACCGGCAGCCGGGAACGATTCGGCCGCTGGTGTTTACACAAGAAATGAAACGGACAATGGAGAATCTCTACTGACAATTCAGGGAAGGGAAAGGACATATGAGTAAGGTAGCTGTAGTTCTGGCAGGATGTGGCGTCAACGATGGTAGCGAGATTCAGGAGGCAACGTTGACGCTGTTGTACCTGGATCAGGCCAAGGCGGAAATCCACTGCTTTGCGCCGGACAAGGACCAGGTCGATGTTATCAATCACGCCAAGGGTGAGGGCTCATCCGAAAAGCGCAATGTAATGGTGGAGTCAGCGCGTATTTCGCGAGGCGAGATCAAGCCGATTTCCGAGTTGAAAGTCGACGACTTCGATGCGGTGGTGTTCCCGGGCGGATTCGGCGCTGCCAAGAATCTCTGCTCGTTTGCCAGTGACGGGCCCGATTGCAGTATCGATCCCGAGGTTGAGCGGGTAGTGGTCGAGGCGAACGAGAAAAAGAAGGTGATCGGCGCTATCTGTATCTCACCGGTAGTGGTGGCGCGAGCCCTGAAGGACAAGGGCGTGAATCCGCAGTTAACGATTGGAACCGATCAAGCGACCAGCGACGCTCTGGCCAAGATGAACGCCAAGCCGGTCAAGGCCGAGGTGCATGAAGCAGTGACCGATGAGGCCAATCGAATCGTCTCCACTCCTGCGTATATGCTGGGGCCGAACATCTCCGATGTGGCTGCGGGTATTCAGAAGCTGGTGAATCAGGTCATCTCCATGACCGGCAAGTAATTACCTGCAAGTACAGCTTTTTAGTCTGGCATTCACCCGGCTGCCGTGAGCGGCCGGGTGTTTTCGTGTTGTCGAAGACCGCGGTAGCCCCTACATTCGGTCATGCCCAAGTATGTCAAACAGCCGCAAGAGACGCCCACTCCGAGGATGCTTCGCCTGGCCGATGTGGGTCTGGTGTACGCCGCTGCCGTATGGGGAGCGACGTTCATCCTGGTCAAGTCGGCCCTGACTGGAATCGACCCGGTGATTATGGTGGGATATCGGTTCCTTATTGCTGGTGGTGTGTTGCTGGTGTTCCTGCGTATGACCGGGCGATCGCTGCGTCCTCACCTGGGACCGTCGATGTTCCTTTCGATCTTCCTGTGGCTGTTGTACGTGCCGCAGACGCTCGGTCTGCGCTACACGACCGCATCGAACTCGGGATTTATAACCGGCCTGTTCGTGATATTCATCCCCCTGTTCTTGCTGACCATCTTCCGTCGACGCCCAACCGTGATGGAGAGTATTGCCTCGATAGTATCTCTTGCAGGGCTCTGGGTGCTGACTGGAGGTATGACAGATATCAACCTGGGTGACTTGCTCACGCTGGTTACGGCCATGGCGTACGCACTGCACCTGCTATTCTCGGACAAGTACATGAAGACCGGAGTCGATGCGTACGTCATCAGCTGCCAGCAGTTCCTGATGGTGGGGGCATTGTCGTTGTTGACGGGGTTGTTGTTTGATCTGGATTTCGGCATTTCGACCCTGTCGGCGGGGGTGATTGTTGTCTTTCTGGCGCTGTTCCCCACGTTGTCGGCGTTCGTTATTCAAATGCTGGCCCAGAAGATCGTTTCGCCTATTCGCGTCTCGCTGATCTTCGCGCTGGAGCCGGTATTTGCAGCGGTGTTTGCATGGACCCTGGGGGGCGAGGCATTCATAACGCACCGGGCACTGGGAGGACTGCTGATCTTCACGGCGTTGCTGCTGTCAGGGCTGCCAACCCCGGGCTTCTTGAAAGGCAAAGCGAAGGTCACTTCGGCATAGATTCGATCACTAACAGAGACCTGGAAATAAAGAAGGCTGGTCGTTGCATATGACCAGCCTTCTTTGATAGGAGACTCGAGGATCGTCGAGAGCCTCGATATGAGAGGACTTTTCGTAAGTCTGGTGTCAGCCGGGTAACATGTGTGACGCATCCCCGGCTGCCATCGGTTAAACGGTGGGGCAAGCGTCATGCTTGCCCTCATTCCGTTCATCTATCCGTTAGGGTCAGGCAGAGGCCTCCGCCGGTTGCTGCTCTTCCTTGTGCTCGGCTTTCGTTTCCTGAGAACCACTGTCGGTAATGCGGAAACGAGCCACCATGGCCTGCAGGCCATCGGCCTGACGGCTCAATTCCTCGGCGGCGGCAGCGGACTGCTCGGCGCCGGAGGCGGATTCCTTGGTCACCGAGGAGATGTGCTCGATGTTCTTGCTGATCTGCTCGGCGGCAGTTGACTGTTCCTCGGAGGCCGTGGCGATCTGCTGGATCATATCCATGACGCGCTGCGACATGTTGACGATCTCAGTCAGGCTGTTGCCGGCCTGGTCGGCCAGTTCGCGGCCCTTGTCAACTTCCTGGATACCGGTTTCCATGGAACCGACGGCGTCGTTGGTCTCGGTCTGGATACCCTTGATCATGTCAGTGATCTCACCGGTAGCCTTACCAGTGCGTTCGGCCAGTTTGCGGACCTCATCGGCGACGACCGCAAAGCCGCGACCCTGCTCACCGGCACGGGCAGCCTCAATAGCGGCGTTGAGAGCCAGGAGGTTGGTCTGGTCGGCGATATCGTCGATGACACCGATGATTTCGCCGATCTGGTCGGCGGACTTGGCCAGTTTGCCGATCGACTCGGCAGACTCGCGAACCACTCCGGCGATGCGCTGCATGCCCTGAATGGTATCGTTGACGACCTGGCCACCGCTGGTGGCGGTGCCACTGGCGCCCTCAGCCGTTTCCTTGGCCTCACCGGCGTTCTTGGACGACTGCAGGATGGTGGCCGTCATTTCTTCGATAGCGGTCGACACCTGGTTGACCTGGTTGGACTGATCCTGGG
>WJKG01000128.1 GCA_014729205.1 candidate division GN15 bacterium
CCTGCGAACCGCGTAACAGCGGGACGCCGTATCGACAGTTGCTCGAAGAGGGGTGTGTCAAGCCCAGCCGGTTCTATGAGATTGCCAACAAGGCACTGAACAATCCGATCCGGCATCGCCGCTACCTGGAGGATCTGGGGGTGAACATCATCCCGCTGCGTGCGCTTCGCGATCAGCGGATCACACCTCCTTTAGAGAGTGGCCTGGCGCGAAGCACGGCGGAGACGATTTTTTGGGGGTTCGATATTGATTCGGTACGTGTCTCCGATGCACCGGGCGTGAGTGCTCCGTGTCCCATCGGACTGACGGCTGACGAGATATGTGATATCGCTCGTCTCGCCGGTGGCGATCCGCGCAGCAGGATTCTTGAGCTGACCGAGATCAACCCGGTCTATGATGCGGACAAGCGCACATCACGGCTGGCGGCGTATATAATTCTCTACTACCTGACCGAGCATTTGCAGTTACCGCGCGTTGACGAGCAGTAGGTTGGAAACAGCGAGGGGAGCGGGGCTTATTCGGCGGCCTGGTGAGCCGGACGGAGCAGGTCGTTGATGTTCTTGACCGGGTTGAAGGTCGCGGCGGGCACCTCGATGAAAACCGTGTTCCAGAAGGCCATGGATCCATTCCACAGGCCGGGAAGTTCGAGGGCTTTCAGGTCGCGCCCGTCTTTGGATTTGTGGGCGATCAGGGCGGTTTCGGGGTCGACATAATCCGACAGATTAAATGGTTTGCCACGGCGGTTTCTAAGGCCGCAGACCATATCGACCGGGTTGAAGTGGGTGGCAGATTCGAAAATCTTCTGCTGTTCTTCGCTATCCGGATCGACCTGGGCGCTTTCGACGATTTGCAACGATGTGGCGCCGCCTTCGTGGCGAACCCAGAACGGGCCACCGCCGGGTTCACCTTCGTTCTTGACCATCCCGCAGACGCGCAGGGGACGATTGAAGTGGTCGATCAGCCATGTTGCACGCTCAGGCAGGGTGCGTTCGGACCAGTCATCGGGCAGGCCGGAACCGAGTCGGGCGGCGAGGTCGGTATACTTCCGCAGGGCGGGTTCATCGTAGTCATTGTTTTCAAGGCGTTCGAGAGCGTTGAAAATCTCGCGCTGGATTTCAATAAGCACACCACCGAGGCGCTTCTTGTGGGGGACGATGTCGTTCAGGCGATTGGCGGGCAGGACATTGTCGATGTTTTTGATGAAGACTATGTCGGCGTTGTATTCCTGCAGGTTCTCCAGGAGGGCACCGTGGCCGCCGGGACGGAAGACGACATTGCCATCATCGTCGACGAACGGCGTGTTGTCCGGCGTGACGGCGATGGTATCAGAATGGCGCTTCTGTTCCGAGGTTGATATGTCGAGCGTGAAGCCGCTTTGTTTGAGGCGATTGGCCTCCTCGTTGAGGTGGTGCTCTATTGCCTGGTGATGCTTGTGTGCGACCGTGAAGTGTATGTAGACGGTGTTTTCACTGTCCGCAGTGTAGGTTGTGGATTCCAGTAGCTGTTCCTGGAAGGCCGTACGCGGGTTGCGGGGCTGGTCCTGGTGGAAGAGAATGAGGCCTTTGGGGGCTCCGGCGTAGTTCAGGCCTTCCGGCCCGAGAACGAACTCAAGGACGCGCTGCCAGTTTCCATCGCGGTACTCCTTCTCAATGTCGACATCCTGTTCGCGGGCGACCTCACACAGGCGGTCGTAGAAGGCGAAGCGCGTGAGGCCCTCGAAGAACCTGGTAACAAAGGCAGCATCGGTGTTCCCCTCGGCGGCGGCCTTTTCGATGTCGGTGCGAGTGTTGAGTTCTGGATCATTGGCGATGGCTTGCAGCTGCTTGAACATCCGACTGGCGGCACCGGAGGCGGGGATGAACCGACTCAGGCGACCGTCGACGGCTGCCTGGTCATGGAGTTGTTCGTAGTGTGTGGCCTGGTTTTCGGTCAGGCGGATGATACCATCCCCAAGGGTAGCGGGGCGATCCAACGTTGTGTAGGGTACACCGTTTTCGAACGTTTGTATTTGTTTGCGAAGCTGGCTCTCGGGTATGTCGTGTTCTCGGGCTATGCGAGAGAGGTCTATTTCGGTTCGGGGAAGTGCCATGGACTTTGCAACCACCTTTGAAGCTTGAGGGTAACAGCTGTCTACAACTGGTCCGGCGTACCGAAGTGTTTTACCTTCGGTACTGCCGTGTGTAGTACATTACACGTCCCGATTAGTATTGTTCCGACTACCTGCCCGGCGTGTTACCACCGGTCCTGCAAGCTGCGGAAGCGCGCGTCGGAGGTGATAACACGCATGAGGGTGACGACATGGTCCTTTTCGGCGTCGATAATGGCCTCGAGTTTGTCATTATTCCCTATGATGTCTCGCAGGGCTTCGTAATACTGCAAGGTGGCCTTTTCAAAGTTGAGTGCTTTGCCGAGGGCTTCATCCTCGGATTCGATGTTCTCGAGGCTGCCCTCTTTGAAGTATTTGGAGAAGGCGGCTGCCTGCAGGAACTGCTGGGCGGTGGTGTCGGTGTCGGTTTCCTTTGGAGGATCATCGAGCAGGTTGCGGAACTGAGCCTCGTGCACCTTCTCGTCTTTACTGAGGCGTTCGAAAATCTCGGCGAGTTTCTGGTCGCTGGCGTACTTTTCCTTGAGGTTGCTGTAGAACTTGGCGCCGAGTTTCTCGGTATTGATGGCCATTTCAACTGCCTGTCGGATGGTCAGGCCTTCCATATCTGTGCCTCCTGAAGTGGCTTGGGATTCGTGGTTGTTTGCGCGGTGCCCATGGCTACCGCTGGTCTCAATGTATTGAAGGACGGTCAGCAAGTCAACCGGATGGGGTGTGGTTCGCGGGCTGGAGGAAGATTGTAGGTGACACCGGCCCTGTGACATGTAGTTTGAAGGAGGCAGGAAAAGAGGTGTAAGTGACCGAGGAACATCAAGGCAACGTGATGGAGCACGACCAGCCGGCGTATTGGCGAGTGGTGGCCGGTTGGTCGGCGGTGGGGATCAGTTCCCTGGTCGCAGGGTTCTGGGCGTTCTGGGGGATTATCGAGAATTTCCACGAGGGGTGGTGGCACCGATCGATGCTGGAGAACCTGGCGATGATGCTGGGACAGTACCTGGCAGCCTCGCTGGTGTTCATGCTGCTGGCGGTGGTGGCGATACGGTGGCGCCTGATCGGTGGCCTGCTGCATGTTGCTGTTGGGATTGGGCTTTACGTGTTTCTCTTTCATGGGGATAATCCGACAGCATTGATGTTGATCTTGATACCGATGACTCTCCTGGGGGCTGGGTATGCGTTTGGCGCGGTTACGAACAAGGTGTGGGCATATCGCCTGGTGATACTGGTACCGGTGGGAGTGATGCTGTTCTTCGGAGTGGAGCCGGCGTGGCGGGTGTCACAGCGCCAGTTCGACGGTGACCTTGGAATGCGGCGGTTGCCGGTGGGGAATACGGGCGATACGTTGCTGTGGGCGCCGGCGGGGCCGGGCTGGCCGGACGAGGGATGCTCGTGGTACGAGGCGCGCGAGCGGTGTGCGCACCTGTCGGTCGATGGCATGGCGCTGGTGGATTCGGTTGTGGGTGTGTGGCGTTTGCCGAC
>WJKG01000129.1 GCA_014729205.1 candidate division GN15 bacterium
CAGTTACAATTTCTTCTCGTCTCTCCCAGCAGTCAAATCAGCTCCACAATCGGGACAGAAGTCAGCTCCCTGGTGGACGGTGTGGTCACAATACGGGCATTTCGGCTTGGTCATGATAGTACCTCCTTGGGCTCACACCAATTGGTTGTACTGCTTGAAACACTTTGCCCGTCGATAAGTTCGACCCAGCACCTCCACTTTCGAAAACTGAATGACAAATGGACACCAAGTGTCTATATTCTGACCCGAACGGTAATCGCCATAGCCCGAAAAGGCAAGCAAGAACTGGCCTGTTTCACACTGGGAGGAAATGGTTAACATGTTGCACCGCACCATCCTGATACTCGCTCTGCTCACCCTGGCGCTATGCCTGACACCGACACAGACATCCGCCTACACCATAAATGCCGATTCCCTCTACAAGCATATTGTGGTTCTCGCCCACGACTCCCTCGAAGGACGACTCGTGGGCACCGAAGGTGAGTGGTCGGCTGCCGTTTATATCAGCCGTGTCTTCAGCACCGCGGGACTCAATCCGGCCGGCGAAGACGATGGCTGGTTCCAGCCCTTCACTTTCACCGCTGATATCGCCCCCACGGGGCTGAACGAACTGGCGATCAATGGTACCCCTCTGGAGATCGGCACCCACTACCTGCCTCTCCCCTGGTCCGGTAACGGTTCGTTCGATTTCTCAACCGTCGTCGATGCCCGCTATGGTATTCAAGTTCGCATGCACGGCTTCCAGCGCGATGACTACACCGACCTTGATGTCGAAGGCAAAGCTGTCCTGATCCGCCGGACCGCACCACCATCGGATAACCCGAACGTTGATATTGCGCAGGTGTCAGGTCTCATCGACCGCATCACTACTGCTATCGAGCAGAAGGCCGCCGCCGTTCTGCTGATCACTCCCCCTGACGCGGAAGACACCTTATTCATGCCGAATCCAGCCGCCGTCACCGCCCGCGACATACCGATCATCTTCATCAAGCGCGAGGGACTCACTCACAGTGGATTGGATTTAGAGACACCGGCTATTTCATCAGTCGAAGGTACCGTCACCATGCAACAGGTGGTGGACACGGGGTACAATGTCATCGGCCACCTTGATGGCCCCTCCGATACCACCATCATCGTGGGTGCTCACTATGACCATATCGGCTATGGCGACCGCGGGTCGCTCTATCGCGGCGACCAGCGCCTTGTCCACAATGGTGCCGATGACAATGCTTCCGGCGTCGCCGCCCTTCTCGAACTGGCCCGGCATTTCGCATCGCAGCGAGACGAACTGCACTACGACATGACCTTCATCGCCTTTTCCGGCGAAGAGACCGGCTTGCTGGGATCCAACCACTATGTCGACGAGCGTCGTCCTGGACCGAACAGTGTGAAGCTCATGGCCAACATGGACATGATAGGGCGCCTGAGACCGCAGAAGAAAGGTCTTATTGTATACGGCGCCGGAACCGCTGTCGAGTTCGAGGATTACTTCGAGCAGCAGGTTGCGCGCGATGACCTCAACCTGAAGGTGACTGTAGAGAAATCCGGAATCGGCGCTTCAGACCACACGTCATTCTACAGCCGCGAAATTCCGGTACTGCATCTGTTCACCGGCCCGCACGAGGACTACAACAAACCCAGCGATGACCCCGAGACCATCAACATCGAGGGCGAAAAGCAGGTGACCGATTTCCTGGCAGAGTTCCTCTGGCACTTCCAGGACCACGATGGCGGCTTGGCCTTTCAGAAGGTCAGCGCTCCGCCCATGGGCTCTCGTCGTTCTCAGTTCTCGGTCACGCTGGGCATCATGCCCGACTATGCCGCCGATGTGGAAGGGGTTCAGGTCGAAGTGGCCATCACCGACCGACCCGGCTCAAATGCCGGCATGCAAGACGGCGACATCATCGTTCGCATGGGCAAGCACGCCATCCGCGACATCTATGACTATATGAGTGCCCTGGGCAAGTTTCGCAAGGGCGACAGCGTTACGGTGGCCGTCAGTCGCGAGGGCGAACTGGTAGAACTGCCCGTTGTCTTCTGATGAACTCGTAGACAAGTGGTATGTGATCAGGACTGATCTATCGCATCCACACCAGTCGAGCGGATGACCTGGAGAACACCCGGGACCCGCCGCACCTTCTGGATGATCCGATTCAGGTGCGAGATACTGGTCACCTCGACCAGGAACTTGCCCATGGCTGTCGAGTCGCGGCGCGTATGCACCTCGGCCGCGCGTAAGTTCGTGTCGGCGTCGGAGATAGCCTGCGTGATGTCGCGCAGCATGTTCTTGCGATCCTCTACCGTCAGTTCCAACTGCACCACAAACGACTGATCCCGGCCCGTATCCCAGCTCACCTCGATCTCCCGCTCGGGAAACTGCTCCTGCAATCGAATGGCCGTGGGGCAGTCCGTCCTGTGCACCGTCACGCCGCGCCCGCGCGTTATGAAGCCGACAACATCCTCGCCCGGTACCGGCTGACAGCAACCAGCGAAACGGAACATCATATTGTCCATGCCGTGAATCTTGACACCCTTGGAACCACGGATCTTCTCGATCACGCGGCTGACCAGCCCCGTGGTATCCTTCTGCTCCTGCGTATCTTCCGGAATCACCAGATTGATCACCGCCTGGGCCGAAAGCGACCCGTTCCCGACTCCCGCAAACAAGTCCTCGACCGACTTTCGGTTGAGCTTCTCGGCCGCTTCCTGGAGCTGCTCCTCCTGTGGCATGCTGTGATGCCGCTCACGGAGCCGTCGCTCGATAATCTCCTTGCCCAGCGCCACCGCTTGATCAAACCCGGCCTGCTTGAGCCAGCGACGGATCTTGCTGCGGGCACTCGACGTCTTGACCAGTTTCAGCCAGTCATGAGAAGGCGATCGATTTGGATTGGTAATGATCTCTACCGTATCGCCTGATTGCAGTTCGGTGGAAAGTGGCATCAATCGGTTGTTGATCTTCGCCCCGGCGCAGTGCGTGCCAACTTCGGTATGGATTTGAAATGCGAAATCCAGCGGCGTGGATCCCTTCGGCAGATGCACCAGACGACCGTTGGGCGTAAGTACGAAAATGTCCTCTGAGTAAAGGTCGATCTTGAGGTATTCCAGAAACTCGGAAGGATTCGTCATATCCTTCTGCCACTCGAGCACATCGCGAAGCCAGGCCATTTGCCGGTCAGACCGGCTCATCTGCTGACGACCTTCCTTATACAGCCAATGAGCGGCAATTCCGTTTTCGGCTACATAGTGCATCTGATGCGTCCGGATCTGGATCTCGACCATACGATTGTTCGGCCCGAATACGGTCGTATGCAGTGACCTGTACCCGTTCGGCTTGGGATTGGCAATGTAGTCATGGAACCGGCCGGATACCGGCTTCCACATAGTGTGGATGGTTCCCAGGGCGTGGTAGCATTCCCGTTCGGAGTTGACTATCACCCGTATGGCCAGCAGATCGAATATCTTCTCGAACGGTACCTTACGAATCTGAATCTTGCGGTAGATCGAGTCCAGGTGTTTGGCTCTGCCATAGATCGAAGCTCGAATGCCATCTTCGGCCAGCGCTTTCTGGATGGGATCGGTAACCTCTTTGATGTACTTCTCGCGCTCCTCACGGCGCTCTTTGACCCGGCGCACCAAATCGAAGTAGACTTCCGGCTCAAGAAACTTCAGCGACAGATCCTCCAGCTCCACCTTGACCTTGTTGATACCGAACCGGTGCGCCAGCGGGCAGTACACATCGCGTGTCTCCTGAGCGATGAGCTTGCGTTTCTCGATCGGCAAGTGCTCAAGGGTACGCATATTGTGCAACCGGTCAGCGAGTTTAATAATGATGACCCGGATGTCCTTGGCCATGCTCAACAGCATCTTGCGGAAATAATCGACCTGCTGTTCCTCACGCGATGAATAATGCACTCGACCGATCTTGGTCACCCCGTCGACCAGCTCAGCTACCTCATCGCCGAACTCTCGTCGCAAATCCTCCACCGAAACAGCGGTGTCTTCGACCACATCATGAAGTATCCCTGCCGAGATGGTCGTGGAATCCATGTGCTGTTCGGCCAGGATAGAGGCCACCTCCAGGCAATGCTCCACATACGGCTCACCCGATTGGCGCTTCTGGCCCGCGTGTGCCTTATCAGAGAACTCGTATGCCTGCCGGATCAGCGGAACGTTGACATTGGCATTGAACGATTCAATATGAATAATGAACTCTGCCAGGTTCATTGCTGTACTTTGCCGTACTTCAGACTCTTGAAGTACAAATCCTCCACTTCGCGTGCGACCCGTTCGACCGATATACTGGCCATTGTGCTTCCTTCTTGTTCTATCGGCTGAATGACCCGGCTTTCCTCACCCAACGGCCCCCAGCGACGAGGCGATACCGCGTCCTCAGAAGGATACAACCCGACCACCTGCGTACCGACCGAGACAGCCAGGTGCAAAGGGCCGGTTGAGTTCGACACCACCACCGCCGCCTGCGACAACACCGCCGCCAGGGTGCGAAGATCCGTCTCTCCGCAAATGAGACGTGCCCGCAGACCAAGCGCTTCCAGCTTGTCGCGAAGTATCCGTCCTTCTTCCTCCGAACCGGAAACCACCACCTCTACCCCGTTCTTCTCCAGCTCTCCACTCAACTGCAGGAATTTGTCCACCGGCCACGGCTCCGCTGAACCACCCGAGAGTGGATGCACAACTATGTATGGTCCGGACACCCCCGCCTGGCGCACGATTCGCGCCGCATTGCGTAGCTCCTTCTCGCGTGGATAGACATGCGGCATAGTGACTGTGGGACCGTCCTTGAAGAACCGCAGAAAGTCCAGGTTGTACTCGTACTCGTGCTTCTTGTTGGCCTTGCGGCTGTGCAACAGATGGTAATTGAACAAGAACGAATGAAACCGCCCTGCCGTACCGATGCGAATAGGAATTGCCGCCATGTGGAACAAATAGCAAATCCGGCGCTCCGGGTACAGCGCAACCACGGCCTTGTAGTTGCCACGTGTCAGTTTGGAGAGGAAGTCCTTCTCGTACGCTTTGCTCAGCAGCAGTTGATCATTCTGGACCCGCATTATGCGGTCGATCTGGTCATTTCCTTCCAGGATCGGCGAGGCATAGAGCGAGGCCAGCACATCTACCTCGCATTGTGGATATCGCAACTTGAGCGTCTCCACGAACGGCAGGGCCAGGATCAAATCACCCAGGCGATCGGTTCGGCTGACCAGGATCCGATCTCCCGGTTCGAATTCAAGTGGTTCCTGTAGGTTCATCATGCCTTCCCTTCCTGCCGCCTCTGATACGCCAGATGGCGGAGCTTACTGTACTTCACCAGCACGGCCATCGATGACAATGCAGACAATATAAAGCCCTCCATGCCGTCTCGAAATCCTTGTTTGGTTACATAGTGCTTGAAGAACGACACCACCGGGCGCACAACTATGTCACTCGCCGAAGCGCGACGGCCCGAAGCGTATGCATCCTCAGCACCAATCGTCGTATAACGGTTGAACTTCTTGAGGTAGTGCTCCAAATCAGGGTCGCTGTAATGCAGCAATTCTCCTGTCAATACTCCAATCGCACCATTCACCTCAACATACTCATGCACGACATCGTTCGTGAAGTTCCCCTGCCCACGACGAAACAATCTCAACTGATAGTCCGGATACCACCCACAGTGCAATATCCACCGACTGAGAAAGAACGTCTTCCGTGGAAATCGGTAACCCGCGGGCCCATCTTCCCGCTCAATGACCTTTTTGATCTGCTCGGCTAATGGTACCGACACCACCTCGTCGGCGTCCACGGCGAGTATCCAATTCCCTTCGGCCCGGGTCACTCCCTCGCGCTTGGCCGCACCATAGCCGTGCCACTCACATTCATATACGCGGGCCCCCTTCTCGCGGGCGATCTCACAGGTCGAGTCTGTCGATTGACTGTCGATCACAATCCACTCATCAGCGAACCTCACCGAGTCCAGGCACCGGCCGATGTTCGCCTCTTCATTGCGCGTGATAATCACCACTGACAGCTTCATGATGTGCGCACCGTCCCGTGCCGTTTCACGACCGTCTCATACGCTTCGACCACCTGCTCAACGGTGATATCGAAAATGTCGCCGATGTTGTGCGAGAGCACCGCCCCGTCCATCTGCTCGTAGGGGTGCCACAACACGAGGTTCTTGCGAAAACCGGGGTACATGGCCACCACCGGTATCCTGAACGAACGGGCAATATGCACCAGCGACGTGTCCGGTGTCACCAGCACGTTCAGGTACCGAATAAGGGCCGTAGCACCCTGGATACAGAGTGCGTCCGGCACCAGCCTTATGCGCCGGCCGAAATGCTCCACCAGCGACTCGCCCAATGACCGCTCAGCCGGGGTCGTGAACACCAGCACCTCCGTTTCCGGGTGAGTCTCCCAAATCCGCGCCAGCAGTTCCTTGTGTTTCCTTTCGCCCCAGTACCGGCTCGAGGCTCCCGCCGACAGGTTCAGCCCGGTAATCCACTCGGGCCGCTCCTCTGGATAGAGCTTGTTCATCTGTTCCTCAGCGCGTGTCCTGAAGGATTCAGGCAGGTGAGGCGGAGCGTAGCCGGACTGCCCAGCACTATCGATCCCGAACGCCTCCAACAGGCGCATTGTATTGCTGATGATGTGACGCGACTCATCGAGCGACGTGTAGTAGTTGAAATCATAGAACCTGGCATAGCGCTGTTTGCCAACGCCAATCCGCCAGGCTCCCGGCGCCGCCCACTGCGACATGAACAACGCCGTCACGGAGTCGTCGCACAACAGGTCCAGCACGCAGTCGTATCTGGTCTTGCGAACCTTCTTCAACTCGCGGACAATCTCCCCAAGCCGCTTTCGATACA
>WJKG01000130.1 GCA_014729205.1 candidate division GN15 bacterium
GTACAGCCGAGAGAAGGCAACTGTTCTGCCACTGGTGGCTGTTTCTACGATGTTGTTTCTGGTTGGTGCGACATTCTGTTACCTGGTGGTGTTGCCGTTTTCGCTGAAGTTCCTGATTGGGTTCTCGGGTGAATTGCTGAGTCCCATAATTACCGTGGGTAGTTATATCTCGTTTGCGGGCATGTTGCTGCTTGCTTTCGGAATTGGTTTCCAGATCCCGATTGTCGCCTACTTCCTTGGCAAGCTGGGAATCGTCACACCCGAGATACTGGGGAAGGGTCGCCGCTACGCAGTGGTGCTGATCTTGATCGCCTCGGCCATTCTCACGCCGACCCCCGATGTGGCCACGCAGTTGATGCTGGCGGGTCCGCTGTATCTGTTGTACGAGATCTCCATTATTGTCGTTCGGCTGACCGGGCGGCAGCGAGAGACGGAATCGGCTTCATAGGTCAACGCAGGCCGGAAGGATCAGAGTTGTTGACATTCTGTGTGCCGGGGGGTAACTTACCGGTTACCACAGATTCATAAGCGGGCGTAATTCAGTGGTAGAATGCAAGCTTCCCAAGCTTGACGCCGTGGGTTCGATCCCCATCGCCCGCTTTTTTTTGTGGGTATGAGCCAAGCTATGCGAGTAATTGCTGTCGATCCAGATTCACCACTATTCGGGCATGTCCGCAAGGGCTACCACCTGACAGCTATTAATGGTCAGCCGGTCCGCGATTCTCTTGACTTCCAGTATCTGATGGCTGATGAGCAGGTTGACCTGTGTTTCCACAATCCTGAGAGCAACCGGGACCTCTCCTTCCGCATCAATGATCCCATGATTGCCGAGCTCGGGCTCACGCTCGATGATGACGAGGTCCGCACCTGCAAATGCAACTGTGTGTTCTGCTTCGTGCGCCAGCAGCCAAAGGGTATGCGGCGCGCTTTGTACGTGAAGGACGAAGACTACCGGTTGTCGTTCACGCACGGCAATTTCATCACGCTGTCCAATACGTCCGACGAGGATATCGAGCGCATCATCGAGCAGCGGCTCAGTCCGATGTATGTCAGTGTCCACGCTACCGATGACACGTTGCGACGGTGTATGCTCCGCAACGAGAAGCTTCCTCCGATCATGCCACAACTCGAGTATATGGGACAGCGCGGTATCCAGTTCCATACCCAGATTGTTGTCTGTCCCAGTTTAAATGATGGCGCGCACCTGGAGAAGACGGTCAGTGACCTGGCTGGTCTGTACCCGGCAGTGGAGAGTATTGCTATCGTGCCGGTGGGGCTGACGCGGTATCGCGAGAAGCTTCCAAAGCTGCGCAGCCATACTCCCGGCGAGCTCGCTGACACGATCGATTACGTGCATGCGTTGCAGAAGCGGTTCCTGGCAGAGTTTGGCACTCGCCTGGTCTGGGCGGCTGACGAGTTCTACCTGGAAAGTGGCCGACCATTGCCACGACTGGCTTCTTATGAAGAGATGGCTCAGTTCGAGAACGGTGTGGGGATGATGCGTCAGGCGATTGTAGATTTCAACCGCCGTCGTGCCGGTCTGGCGAAGGCTGCACCTGACCGTCGCATTGCCATGCTGACCGGTTGCCTGGCGGCGCCGGAGCTTCGCAGGCATGTTGTGGAGTTTGCGCAGAGTGCCGGCTTGCAGGTCGAGGTGATAGCTGTCAGCAATCGATTCTGGGGTGACTCAGTTACCGTGAGCGGGCTGCTTACCGGTGCTGATCTGCTCGAAGCCGCGCGACGCGTGGAGCATCGCTGTGATGGTCTGATACTCCCGCCGAATTGTCTGAATGACGATGATCTGTTTCTTGACGATATGAGTCTGGCCGAGTTTCGGGCCGGGCTCCAGATTCCGGTGTGGATGGGGACCTACCAGGTGGCAGACGTGCTGAAGGAGGCGCTGGCGGCATGAGCATGCCTACGGTAGCCATAGTGGGGCGGCCCAATGTTGGCAAGTCCTCGCTGTTCAATCGCATTCTGCAGCGACGTCAGGCGGTGGTTGAGAAGACACCGGGAGTGACCCGTGATCGCAACTACGCCGTGGCCGATTGGAACGGCCAGTCGTTTCACCTGGTGGACACCGGTGGTCTGGCACCCGAGACCGACGAGTTGATGGATCGGCTGATATACGATCAGGCCCAGTTCGCGATCGGGGAAGCAGACCTGGTGGTGTTTGTGGTCGACACGAAGACGGGCGTGGATCCTGTTGATCGACGCATTGCCCAGATCCTGAAGAAGGAGGGCAAGCCGACACTTCTGCTGGCCAACAAGGCGGATTCCGATGAGGATGCACTCACTATCTACGAATTCCACAAGCTCGGCATAGGCGATCCACTGGCAGTATCGGCAACCTCGGGGCGAGGGATGGGCGACATGCTCGATGAACTGGTGTATACCCTGCCCAGACAGGAGCACGCCGAGGGAGAGTTGGATGAGACCGTGATCCGGGTGGCATTCGTGGGGCGTCCAAATGTCGGGAAGTCTTCGTTCATCAACAAACTCCTGGGGCAGGAGCGGCTAATTGTTTCGCCGATTGCCGGAACCACCCGTGATGCCGTCGACACGCCGTTCGAGTTCGAGGGGCGTCGGTATGTGCTGGTGGACACGGCGGGGCTGCGTCGGAAGTACAAGGTGCATGAGAATATCGAGTTCTATACTTCATTGCGCACCACGCGTGCCATTGACAGCTGCGATGTGGCTGTCGTACTGGTCGATGCCCAGGACAAGATGACGACGCAGGACCAGCGGGTTCTCGAACAAGTGCTGGAGAAGCGTCGTGCCTGTGTGCTGCTGGTCAACAAATGGGACTTGATTGAGAAGGATACCAACACGGCGCAGGAATTCACCAGGAGCATCAATGATACCATTGGTCACTACGCCTGGCTGCCGATCATCTATGTGTCAGCGCTTACAGGTCAGCGAGTTATCAAAGTGCTCGGAGCTGTCGATCGTGTCTACCAGGAATCGCGACGTCGGATTGCGACTTCCGAGCTCAATGAGTTCCTACAACGGACAATCGCTCGCAAACACCCACCGGCACAGAAGGGCAAGTAC
>WJKG01000131.1 GCA_014729205.1 candidate division GN15 bacterium
ATAGCGATACGCCACCCGAACCGATCGGCCAACGCTTCCACCACCTCACGAGCTTCACCAACCAGGGTTATGTCAGTGATGACCCGCATTGGGGCTCGCAACTGCCGCTTTACAAGAGCTACCCTGATGCCCCCCGAGTCTCGCTCACGCTACCTGACCCGGCTGCGTTGTCCCATCCACAAGGACTTCCTGAGCTTGTTAACAAGCGACGCTCGACCCGGTCTTACAGTGACGAACCGGTGTCACTTCAGCAGCTTTCGCGTGTTCTGCTCTCAGCGAATGGACTCACGCGCATGGCCGGCGGCAGCGCGCGCAGGACGGCGCCATCGGCCGGAGCCCTCTACCCGATTGACATCTACATTGTGGTCAGCGAGGTTACCGAACTCGAGCAGGGACTGTATCATTTCAACCCGGAAGACTCTTCCCTCTCGCGCCTCGAGAGCGGCGATGTCTCCGATCAGCTCTCTGCCACCAGCGAAAGTCAGGACTGGGTTGGCCCTGCGCCCGCCACACTCATCCTGTCAGCTCGCTTTCCCCGCGTCACCGCAAAATATGCCGATCGTGGATACCGCTATGCGTACATCGAGTGCGGTGCCATTGCCCAGAACATCTACCTTCAAACGACCGCGCTTGGAATGGGAACAGTCACGGTTGGGGCCTTCAACGATCAGAAGCTCAACGAGTTTCTTGATGTCGACGGTGTCCGGGAAGCGGGTATCTTGATCATGCCGATCGGACACAGGAACTGACATCACGATCAGTGTGGTGTTTAGGCTCCACGTTCTTAGTTCTTTAGATTGCGTCCCGGTGCATGGAGCGCTATAATGATCCTCATCTGACATACTGCTTACAATTCGCTGTGCTATAGGAGGTCTCATGTTGCGTCTTGCGGTGCCCCTGCTGATTGTTGTGCTAGCTTTCATCTCCTCTGCGACGGCGGAGGATGCACGACTGCTTCGTTTTCCGGACATTTCCGATAAGCAAGTCTGTTTCGTCTGGGCCGGTGATGTCTATGTTGTTCCCCGTGATGGCGGACAGGCCGTGCGCCTCACCAGCCACCAGGGACTGGAGCTC
This sequence comes from candidate division GN15 bacterium, assembly GCA_014729205.1. GTDB lineage: Bacteria > Zixibacteria > MSB-5A5 > GN15 > FEB-12 > WJKG01. Next base: position 1,075 of record WJKG01000131.1, read on the forward strand.
TTTCCACGCTTCTCTCCCGATGGTGGTTCCATCGCTTACACCGCTCAGTATGATGGTCCATTTGCTGTGTACATGATGCCCGTCACGGGCGGCACTCCCAAGAGACTTACCTACCATCCAGGAGTACCGATTCGCAGCGAGCGGATGGGTCCGGACAACGTTGTGATGGACTGGCACCCCGATGGCACAAAGGTGCTCTTTCGTAGTCGCCGTGACGCCTTCGATGGCTGGGAGGGGCGGGTCTACTGGGCGGATACCTCCGGTGGCTTGCCAATGGCCCTGCCGATGGCCGCTGCCGGATTCACGAGCTTGTCACCCGACGGCAATCGCGTTGCCTATTGTCCGATCTATCGAGACTTCCGCACGTGGAAACGCTACAAAGGTGGGATGGCGCAAGATGTCTGGATCTTTGACTTGACCGATACGACTTCGGAGAAGATCACCGACTGGATCGGGACAGATACCAAGCCGATGTGGCATGAGGACCGCATCTACTTCAATTCCGATCGCACCGGCCGACTGAATCTGCACTGCTACGACATCAATACCGGCGGAACACGGCAGGTGACGCACTTCGAGGAGTTCGATGTGCGCTGGCCAGCGGTGGGACCGGACGCCATTGTCTTCGAAAACGGTGGCTGGCTGTATGTGATGAAGCTGCCCGGCGAGACTGTCTCAAGACTCGACATTCAACTGAGCTCTGACCGCCCGCTGATGAGGCAGGAATTCGTCGATGTGTCTGAGATGATTCGGGGTAACAACCTCTCCCCCGACGGCAAACGTGTCGTCGTCAGCGCCCGGGGCGAACTCTACACCATTCCCGCCAGACATGGCGACAACAGAAACCTGTCCGGTCACACCTCGGGTTCGGTGGAAAATCGACCGGCCTGGTCCCCTGATGGTCGATGGATTGCTCATCTCTCCGACCGCACAGGTGAATCAGAGGTCTATATAACCTCGCATGACGGTACCGAGACCGTGCAGCTCACGACCGACGGTTACTGCCAGCGGTACAGCCCCCGATGGTCACCGGACAGCGAGATGCTGGCCTTATCCGATAAGAACAACGACCTGTGGCTGGTCGATGTGGAGCAAAGGGACATTCAGAAGATTGACAGTTCCGGCGAGGGTAGCATCAATGACTACACGTGGTCTCCTGACAGCCGTTGGATTGCCTATTCAAAACGCATCGAAAACGAGTTGCGCAGTATCTTCGTGTATTCCATCGAAGAGAACATCTCGCGACTCGTGACACCGTCGATGGCAACCGATTACAATCCGTCATTCGATCCCGAAGGCAACTACCTGTTCTATCTCTCCGACCGTGACTTTAACCCGCTGACCAGTGAATACGAGTTTCAGTTCGTCAACCGCGCCATCACCAACCTTTTCGCAGTCCTGCTCCGGGAGGACACTCCGAATCCATTCGGTACACGCCACGATGAGGTGACTATCGGTGATAAAAAGGCGACCGACCATGACAACGACGATGAGAAGAACGATGGCGATGAGAATCTCCCTGTCGCGATCGACTTTGAGGACATTCTTGATCGTCAGATAGCATTCGACCTTGATCCTGGCGAATACTCCAGTCTCACGGCTGGCGATGATGCCGTCTACTATATCAGCTCGCCGCTTCGGGGACTGCGCGGCTACCTTGAAGCTTCGCCGCGGGAGTTACACAAATATGATCTCGAACACCGCAAAGACCATGTGTTTGCAACCGGGGTCCGCAGCTACAGCATTCCCTTCGACGGTGAGAAGATGCTCATTCGGACAGGCGGCCAGCAGTTCTACATCGTCGGTGTTTCCGGCAACAAAGCCGACATGGGTGATGCTCAGGTTCCGATCCGGGACCTGGAGATGCTACTTGATCGCAACGACGAATACGTACAGATCTTCGATGATGTCTGGCGACGGTACCGTGACTACTTCTACGACCCGAACATGCACGGTCTTGACTGGCAAGCCAACGGTGAGAAGTACCGGGCATTGCTGCCCTACGCGGCTCACCGGTACGACCTTATCTACATACTCAGTGAAATGATCAGCGAACTGGCCTGCTCGCATACGTACGTAGGGGGTGGTGACTACTGGCGCCCCAGCGGCAACGAGGTTGGGCTCCTGGGCGCGGACATTGTGTCTGACGAGCAATCCGGGTACCTGAGAATTGAGCGCATACTCCGTGGAGAGTACTGGGACGAGGTATTGCGCTCCCCGCTGCGAGCTCCCGGCGTGGAGGTTTCCGAGGGCGACTACCTGCTGGCCATCAACGGGCACCCACTGACTGCCGACCACAATCCGTACCGATTCCTCCAGAACTCCGCCGGCAAGACCGTTGAGTTGACTGTGAACAGTCGCCCCACGATGGATAATGCCCGCACGGTGTCGGTCGAACCAGTTTCCCGGGAGAGTACGCTCCGCTACTACGACTGGGTTGAGGGACGGCGCGAGTATGTGGACTCCATGTCCAATGGACAGTTCGGTTACTTGCACATCCCGGATATGGGTGGCTGGGGCCTGCTTCGGTTTGTCCGGATGTTCTACTACCAGGCACGCAAACCTGGCTTGATAATGGACGTGCGCTATAACGGTGGTGGGTTTGTCTCACAGTTGATACTCGATCGGCTCATAAAGACGCCTGTTGCCATGTGGGCGGACCGGGAAAACGGCGTCAGTCCATCTCCGGGGACAGCGATTCAGGGGCATATGGCGACTCTGCTAAACGAATACTCGTGCTCCGATGGTGATATCTTCCCCTACTGCTTCCGCGAGTACGGCCTGGGACCGTTGATCGGAGTGCGTTCCTGGGGCGGCGTTGTGGGCATCGATGGTCATGGCCCGCTCTCGGATGGCGGCTACGTGTACACCCCCGAGTACGCGATGTTCAATCTGGAAGGCGACTGGGTGATCGAGAATGTCGGTGTTGAACCGGACACAACCATCGCCAACACACCGGATCGCCGCGTACGCGGCTACGACGACCAGCTCGACAAGGCAATCGACTATTTGAAGACGATGCTTGAGCGCGAGCCAGTGTCTCTGCCCGGACGGCCAGAACCACCCGAACCTCGCTGAAGGTATAGCACAAACGGCACTGATGATGCACGGTCGGCAATCCACGGATTGTCGGCCATTGCCTGATCAGATTCGCAAATGAGAATGAATCTGCGATACCTAGGAACCAGCAGCGCGGTTCGGGCGTTTTTTCTTGGCATGAGGCAAGAAATGTATCAACGCAAGGGACTAAGCTCATGAGCAGTAAACGGATCGATCTGACCTACGGGTTCTCCACTCACGCCGTCCACGCGGGCGAGGCAATCAACGAAACCCGATCACACATAAATCCTGTCTTCCAGACATCCACCTTTAAGTTCGCCAATGCGGAGGAAGGACATCGTATGTTTGCCGGTGAGCACTCCGGCTACGTTTACTCCCGCCTCGGCAATCCAACAGTAGAATTGCTGGAAACGAAAGTGGCTGCACTGGAAGGGAAGAACCTGATTGCTCAAGCAGAAAAGCGTGGTGGGCATCTTAGTGTCTATGCAATCGCGTTTGCATCGGGAATGTCGGCAATCTCAACTGTTGCCTTGTCGATCCTTTCCCCTGGAGATCACTTGGTCACGGACAACATTCTGTATGGTTGCACCAACAGTTTGTTCATGAACACGCTGCCGCGAATGAACATCGGTGTCACTTTCGTCGACTGCTCGAATCCGGACAATGTCCAGAGAGCCCTGGAGGAGCATCCGAACACTAAAATGGTGTATCTGGAAACGCCAGCCAATCCAACGATGAAACTATCTGATATAGGAGCGATCGCGGGGTTGTGCAAGGGCGGCGTTCGGCTGGTGGTCGACAACACATTCGCAACCCCAATTCTCCAGCGTCCACTCGAACTCGGTGCTGATATAGTCATTCACTCCACTACCAAGTACATTAGCGGCCATGGCATCGCTCTGGGGGGTATGGCGGTATCGACCGACAAGGAACTCTTCGATAACTCCATTTATCCGGCCATTATCGACACCGGAGGTAACCCCTCTCCGCATGATGCCTGGTTGATCAATATGGGACTGAAGACGCTTGCCATTCGCATGGAGCGCCATTGTCGCAACGCCCTGGAAATTGCGCACTGGCTGGAACAACACCCGAAAGTTGAGCGCGTATACTATCCTGGCTTACCTTCTCACCCGCAGAAAGAGTTGGCCGAGCAACAGATGGATGGTTTTGGCGGCATCATCTCTTTCACCGTGAAGGGTGGCCTCGAGTCGTCGCGGCGGGTACTTGACAATGTAGAGCTCTGTACGCTCGCCGTGTCTCTTGGGTGCGTTG
>WJKG01000132.1 GCA_014729205.1 candidate division GN15 bacterium
CATATGCCCTCAAGAACCCTGAAGATCGTGCTGACCGTCTCGTTGTTGCTTAATCTCGGGGCTATCTATGTCGGAATCAAGGCCTGGGAGTACCGGACTCATATCAATCACTTTCTGAACAAGTACACGCGTGTTGTCCATGAGTTTGCCGCCAGAGATGTACACCTGAAATCTAATGAACGACTTGCAGCAGATTCCACGGTTGCTGGTCGGGTTGTCTTTATCGGCACACAGGTGACGGTCAATTGGCCGCTGGAGCCGAGCTTCCCTTCACTGGAGCCAATCAACCGCGGCGTGGTTGGCCAGCGGCTGGCCGGATTTCCGCTTCGATTCTATTCTGATGTGGTCGAGCTGCGCCCGGAGGCGGTGGTGATTGAGATCAGCTCCTTCCAGTTTCGCCCGCAATACAGTATTGAGGAAAACACTGAGTGGACACTCACTTTGATCGATCTGGCCGAGGCTAATGGTATTCTGCCGATAGTTCCGACAGTCATTCCGCCACGGGCAGGGACCGTACTTGACGAGGCTGAGGACTACCGGGTTGCTGACAGTGTGGCAGTTTTTAACCAGCAGCTACAACGAGCCCTCGCCGGGCGGGATCTACCTCTTTGTGATTTTGCTGCAGTTATGACCGACAACGAGGACGGACTGGCGGTGGATTTGTCTCGAACAGCGGTCGATATCAATGAAAAAGGCTATAGTGTTATGGCTGAAGAGTTAAGGCGAGTGTTGCACGAAGAAGGGCTTGGTTCATCGGCCAAATGAGATGCAACAATTGGCCGAAGCCTGATGTTTAGCAACACACGAAGAACAGGGCTTTTTAGCCATGGGACCGCGGATTAAGGTTGTTTTGAACGAGAGCTATCACTCTGCAGGCACTCGAACTGCCCCTCAGATGAAAACAGAGCTTCAGACAACGATAGTTGACAGCTTCGAGGAGCTGGACGGTTGGGCCGACCAGTGGGATGAGCTTGTCGAGCGCATGCCTCAGAAACTGGCGGTGCTCTCCCACGCCTGGATACGCTCCTTCTTGCAACACCGGATGGGGAGGTCTGAGCGTTGGATCTGCGTGTTAGCTCACCATGATGATGTATTGCAAGGTGTGCTGCCGTTGATTGTCCAGCGCAGACGGGTGGGACCAATACCGGTCCTTGTGCTTTCCACACCATTTGATTGGCACACGGTTTCAAGTGACTGCACTGTGAAGATGGGTTGTGAGCATGAAGTGATACCCGTATTGATACGAGAGGGATTGCGCCACGTGCCACAGGCGCTCTGGCTTGAGATGAGGCGTCTGCCTGAGGAATCTCCGACATTGCAGATAGACTTCAAAGATTTCGGACTGCCGTTCGACCAACAAGAGGACGGACCGGGCGCCATATACCCCACAGTGGGCGATTTTGACACCTACTTCGAAGGGCTCAGCGGGAGTTTTCGACGGAAGCTGCGCCGAGCGGATCGGGGACTCAAGCAGGAGTTAGGCAACGAGCCACGGTTGGAGGTGGTGACGGAGAATCCACAGGAGCGGTTCGAGGCACTGCTCGATCTGGAGGCTTCAGGCTGGAAGGGTGATCGAGGTTCGGCCATCAAGTGCTCGGATTCACTGGCAGCGTTTTACCGGGATTTAGTGAATAACCTCGCCAGACGCGGATGGCTGGAGCTATATCTACTCACCTGTGGCTCCTCATTGCTGGCAGGTTCACTGGGAATCCGTATTGCGGATGCCGTCACGCTGGCCAAGACGTCCTATGACGAGTCTTTTCGCAAGCACTCGCCGGGTAATGTCGCACGTCTGGAGATCATTCGCCGGGCCTTTCATGATAATGGTGTCTCCTACCTGGACGGCTTGTCGATGGCATCGTACCACGGTAATTGGAATGTCGGCGCGAGGTCGTACAGACACCTGTGGGTCTTTCGTCCCGGCCTGAAAGGCAACCTGCTGGGTCGAATGCCCCACAGACTCCGAAACTGGGCACGGACGCAGAATTGGCTGCGGAGGCTCTTGCGCAAGGCTGAGAAGTGATGACAACGGAAAGGGAGAAGCTGGCAACTATTCACGAAAGGCGGACGGGCACGGAGGTTTGCGCGATCACCGACCGTGAGTCGCTGAATGAGTGGGCTGACCGCTGGAATCGGTTGGCGATGTCCGCACCGGGTGTCAACCCAATGTCTTCATTCGCTTACTATTCGGCGTGGCTGGACTGTCGACTACGACCGGAGGAGTCATGGGCCTGCGTGCTGGCTGCGCAAGGCGACGAGCTCCTGGCCGTTCTGCCGTTGCTGGTCCAGAAGCGCAAACTTGGAGCGTTGTCGCAGACAATGCTGGTCAACCCGTATCAGGTAGCCCCTATTCTCCCCACAACCGACGACGGCCGCTTATGGAGTCTGACGATTCAGGCGGCGTTTGAGACATGTCCGCAAGCTGTAGGGCTGGAGTTGGGGCACATCCGGTCCGACTGGGTACCATCGGCATTTAAGGACTCAGGGAAGCTCCTTATGCTCAGACAGCCGGACGCGTTCGGGAAGGTAGTTGATACGACGGATAATGTGGAAACGTATATGGCTCGCTTCAAATCGCGGGATCGACGCGAAATCCGTCGCCGGCACCGGCGTCTGATGGAACTGCCGGATGCCAGGGCGTCGATTGTCGACAAGCCCGAAAAGGTGGTTGCTCTAACGGATGCTTTTGTGGACATAGAGGGCTCGGGCTGGAAAGGAGAACGGGGAACCGCCATCAAGGATGACCCCGCGATGGTAGAGTTTTACCGGAGCTTCATCCCGCTGCTGGCTGATCTTGGGGCCTGCGAATGGCACCTGATAGAAGCAGAGGGTACGCTGGTAGCCATGGATCTGGTGTTGCGAGGGAAGGACACGATGTTCATGCCCAAGACAGGCTTCCGCGAAGAATACCGCAACATGGGTCCGGGACAGGTGGGGCACTATCTGTCGATACTGGCGGCACTTGGAGATCCCACCGTAAGGCTGCTGGACTTCATGTCCGATGGGCCGTGGCTGGATATCTGGCAGGTATCAGTATACGATTATGTTAACGTGTATGTCTACCCAAAGCGACTGCGCAGTCGGGTAGTTGGCTTTTGGCCGCGCCGCTTGCAGCAAGCCCTGCGCGGATGACTTGTATCCTAAGGGAGGGAATGGACCACAGGCCGGTATTACGCGTCTGAGGTCCACCATTATGTCCGGACGGTTGAACCGAATTTGGCGCAGACTGCGTTACGGCGGATTGGACTATCTGCTTACCGCTGCCGCCTCGTATTGTCCCGGCTGGCTGTTTGGCTATCGGCACTCGCTGCTGTACACAAGACCTGCCACAAGCCTTGGGATGGAGCAAGAGGCGGAGAGGCGAGTTTCGGTGTTTGATCACAACGATGTGGATCGTCTGTCTTCGTTGCTGGACTGGTCGCAGGAGAAGGTGAACAGGCGCTTCATCTGCGAGGAACTGTGTTTTGGAATCGTGAAGAGCGGACGTATGATCAGCTTCAAGTGGGCTCGCCTGGAACCAACTCTACTGGTAGGCGAACAGGTCTACACCCGCCTGGACCCTGGAGATAGTGGATTCTATTTGCACACGGGAAACACCGTGCCCGAAGAACGGCGGAAAGGGCTGTCACTGCTCTGCTCCCAGAAGCTGTATGATCGCATGGCTCGTTTGGGAAGAACGATGCAGTATTCAATTGTGGAGCACTGCAATGAAGCACCACGAAAGATGCAGGAGAAGCTGGGGGCACAGATAGAAGGCGAAGTTTACTACGTTGGGCTCTTCGGATTGCGTCTTGTTTACAGACGCAAATGGCCAGAGCTAGTTTCGCGGTTTGAGATCATCGGGAGAGACATCCCGACCGACCCGGCCGAAGCAGATAGGCTAATCAAGGCTGATTGTCCCCAAAAACAAGAAGATCGCGTGCGAGACCGATGACATATCCAACAGACAAAGACAACGGTGACTACTCACTCGAGCTTGCTGACCTGCAGACGGACAGACAGGAAGTACTTGATTTCTGGGTGGATCAGTTTCCGAGATGGAAAACGACCAAGTACAAGTACTTCTATCTCGACAACCCTGACGGTCCGGCCATGCTGTGGTTGGTCCGTGAGACGACCGACAAACGAATTGTCGGCACCTTGGCTTTACTCAGGCGCGAGCTGCTGATCGACCGGCAGCCGCACCCGGCGGCGGTGTCGGCGGACATTGTGGTCCACCGGGAGCATCGTCGGCGCGGCCTTTCGATAGTACTGTTTGGCGCCCTGCGCGATTACTTGAACACTTCTGATCTGGTGGTGATATTCGGAACTCCGAACCCGAAGTCCAAGGGAGGTGCCGAGCAGGCAGGGTATAAGACCTGCGGACTGGAGAAACGGTATGTGCGTCTGCTGCGATCGCGCCCGGTCATCCAAAGCCGCTTGAAAGTCCCCTTGTTGGCATCCTTGCTCGCCATCCCGGTTGACCTGTGGATCCGCCGAGGATTGCCGAGCCGGTCCGTGGGTGAGATTGAGACGACCGTTGGAGAGGCGCTGGATGAGCGAATCGATAAGGTCATGGCGTCGGCGGCCGAGCAGTTCCGCATTGTTGGCAACCGATCGAGCGCCTGGGTCAACTGGCGGGCATCGGAATGCCCCTATCGTCACCTGCACATCTTCACTGCAGAGCGATCGGACGACAGAAGCCTGATTGGTTATATTATGTTTGAGATTAAGGATAACGTCGCGTACATATTCGACTGCCTGGCCGGTGACATCGATGATCTCCACCGGCTGCTCCGCGAGTTTGTTGTTTACGCCGACCAACAGCAGTGCCGAAGCATTGAGATGATCCACGTGGGCAATTCGCAAACGGAAGCAGTATTGGACCGCCTGGGCTTTGCTTTCCGCTCGGAGGGACGGCCGTTCGTACTACTCCTGCCCGGGGATTCAGCCTACCGTGAAATTATGCTCAACCCGGAGAACTGGTTTTTCACGGTCGCGGATAATGACGCGTGAGATTCACCCCTGCCTGGAGCATCTTTCCCGACATGAAGCAACTGATCAAAAGCACGCTGTATCGTATGGGACTCTGGAAAATGGCCTTCAGGCTCCGTGGTCGGCCAACCCTGGCGGTGTTTGCGTTTCACCGGATTACTGATCATTCATCGGCAGCGGATCATTTGCTGGGATATGATCGGGGGCAGGATGTGAAGGAATTCACCGGACAACTCGATGCTCTTGCAGAGTACTTCGAGGTCATATCGCTGGAGACCTTCAATGACTGTATGAATGGCACCACCGAGCCGAAACGCCATTCAGCCCTGTTGACCTTCGACGATGCGGATTCGGAGTTCATTCGCTATGTTCTGCCGGAACTGAAGCGGCGTCAGTGGCCAGCGGTGGTGTTCACCCCGAGTGATTTCGTTGGCGGTGACAAGTTCTTCTGGCATGTTTGGGTGGGGCACCTGTTTCTTGTGATGAATAAGGAAGACGCCGAACGAATGAAGTCGCTGGAGGATGTGCCTTCATCGGTGAAGCCGGTCCTGCGGGGGATCGATGTATCCACCCATACCGGCAGGATGAAGGGCTGCAGGGCACTGGTGAGTGAGCTTAACAAGCTAAAAGACAACGATATATTGCAGGTTGTCGAGAAGCTCAAAGCCTGCTGTCCCGCGGCAGATCAGCCGACAATTCATACTATGGGCTGGAGTGATCACAAGGAGCTCGTCAACGCCAATGTCAGCGTACAATCACACACCGCAAGCCACCGTCGGCTGGCCACGCTCAGCCGCGAGGAAATGGCCACGGAACTGGTGGGTTCCAAGGCACGACTCGAGACTGAACTGGACGAGCCGGTATACGCGATTTGCTACCCTCAGGGGTCCGTAAACGAAGTGGCTGTCGAGGAATCGGTAGAGGCCGGCTACAGTCTGGGTTTCACTACGGAATACGGCCTGTGCCGGTATCCGGTAACAGGTGAAAAGCGGCTGATGCTGCCCCGAGTGGATATCTGGAGCGGTTCGCCGGCTGAGTGGCACTGGTCACTCGGACGGCTTCTCAGGGCTCCCATACGGCCGCAATCTGAAGATGCTGGAGGCTCGACTCCTTTGAACACAAGGTTGTGAGTCGCATGAGAATGCCATGGTTGCACCAGTAATACGACAGTTCTTCAAGAACACGTTTACCAGTTACGTGTCATCCGGCATGGGTATGGTGATCACACTGGTGTTCACACCTTACCTGATTGGTATGCTGGGCAAGGAACGTTACGGTATCTGGCAGTTGGCGTTCTCGATTATCGGCTATATGGCGCTGGCCAATCTGGGGATGATACAGTCGCTGGTCCGGTACTACTCCAAATACTACGCGACCGAAGACTGGGATTCGGTCAACGGCATCTACAATGCAGCCGCCCGGATCTACACGGTGCTGGCAACCGTGATTCTCATCGCGACGCCCGTAGTGGGATACTACATCCTTCCGGGATTCGAGATCAAGCCTGACATCTTCCGCACCGCCCAGATCGTGGTAATCACTCTGGGCATAGCCCAGGCAGCGAATCTGTTCTTCGTTCCATTCTCGGCGGTAGGCGGGTTTCATCGGTTCGATGTCGGCAATTACTTCCGCTTAGGCCGGGCGATCGCCGAGCCGCTTGTTATTGTCCTCGTGCTCGAGCTGGGCCGCGGTCTGCAGACCATGGCCTGGGCGGTTCTCGGCCTGACACTGGCGCACTACATCGGGCTAAGTCTCTACCGCGTTCACCTTTTCCCCAAAATGAAACTCACCCTGGGGAAGGTCGACCGAGAGAACTACCAGGTGTTGTTCAGTTATGGAATCATTGCCTTTCTGATAATCATCACGCAATTCGTCGTCTACAACACGGACAATTTGGTGATTGGCTGGGTGCTGTCTATGGAGGCGGTAGCGGTCTACGCGGTATCGGGATCGATCGCCAATCGCATCCGGGGAGTAATCGCCATGCTGGCCGTCCCCCTGGTGCCCACCATCAGCCATTTCGAGGCCCAGAAGGACTACGCCAGGATCCGATCGATCTACCGGAAGGCGATGTTGTACCTTTACTTCGTTGCGGCTACGGTTACGATCACGGTAGTGTTCTTCGGCGGGCCGTTCATACGGCTGTGGGTAGGCGATGAATTCAGCGCCAGTATCCCGGTGCTGCAGATACTGATGCTGGGCAGTGCCATATCGTATCCGCAGTTGATCGCCAATTCCATCCTGTATGGTTTGTCCAAACACAAGATTGTTTTCTACGTGTTACTTGCCGAGGCAATCGGGAACCTGGGATTGTCGATCGTGCTGATTCACTTCTGGGGGCTTGTTGGCGTCGCCTGGGGCACCACGATCCCGCAGTTGGTGATCTATACGGCGATTTACCCATTTGTATTTCGGAGAGTGGTTGGTGGACGAGTGCGGGAGTTCTATGGTAATGTCTCCCGGTCGCTGATGATTGCAGCCACAATAGCCGTTCCCATCGCCTGGGGAATGAGAGCGCTCTTCCCGCCCGAATCCTGGCTCATGTGGGTCGTTGATTGCAGTGTTGTTTCGCTTGCAGGTTTGGCCGGATTGCTCCTTTTTGTACTTGAGCCCGCGGACCGCGAGCGTTTGACGACTAAGATACGAGAGAAGCTTAGTCGACACTCAGATAAAGGCTGAAGTTGATATGGCAAACGAACTTGCTCGAAATACCCAGATCATATCCACCAAGATGCTCCTGTGGGCACTGCTGATCGTGCTCTCGGCGGGCGCGGCGGTCGGCATCTTGATGGCCGGGCTAAAGGGGCAGGTGTTCATAATCGGTGGGATTGTCCTGATTATCAACCTGTATGTCATGTCGCGATGGCCGGTGTACGGACTGCTGCTGTATCTGTTCATCTTCATGTATCGACCTGGAGAGGTCTATCCTGCTTTGTCGGCGATCCGCCTGGAGTTGATTGTAGGTGTCACCACCCTGATTCTGACCGTGATCCATCGCAAGATGCACGAGGGAGTGCTCCGGCTGCCTGCCGACCGTGTGACAGTCTCGCTTTTGGCCTTCTGGGTGGTGATCTACCTCACGACTTTGACGTCGTTCAACCCGATGGAGACGATTTACGCCGGTGAAGACTTTGCCAAGACGCTCGTGTTCTACTACCTGATTGTGGCACTGATTGACACTCGGCCGAAACTCAACGCGTTCATCCTGCTCTATGTACTGTTGATAGGCAAAGTGTGCTGGGATGCCTTCACCGGCTACCAGAGCGGGGCCTTCATCCATACTATGGGAATAGATCGCATGGCCGGGGCAACCTCAATGGGTGGTGATCCCAATACACTGGCAACAACGATTGCAGTATCGGTCCCCTTCGTGGTAGCGACCGCGTTCGTCTTCAAGCAGTTCTACTGGCGTATACCGCTGTATGGTCTGGCCGGAGGAATGCTGATGGTGCTCGGTATCACCGGCTCACGAGGTGGTTTCCTGGCGGCGATTGGTGTGCTGATTGGTGGTTTTGCCTTCTCGCGCAACAAGGCGATCACTGCCGTCGTCATCATAATGCTGGCCCTCGTGTTCTGGGTGACGCTTCCCGACCAATACCGCACTCGGTACCTGACCCTCACCGATGTCGAAGACCTCAATGAAACCTCCACCGGTCGCTGGGAGATCTGGAAGGTGGGTATCCAGATGTTTATCAATCGCCCGCTGCTCGGTATTGGTATTGGTGCCTTCCCGACCGCTCACGGCATTGGCGCCTTTGGTGGCGGGAAATGGATACAGCCTCACAACATGCTGGTTCAGTTGGCGGCCGAATCCGGGATTTTAGGGCTGACCGTCTGGCTGGGCTTCTTCTTCCGTTATATGCTTCGAAATATCAAGAAGCTGCGGCGTATCGGCTTGCGTGATCCCTCGAAGAGATGGGCCTATACCTATGCTACCAGTTTTGCCGTCTCCATTATCGCGCTGTTAGTAGCCGGGTTGTTTGGTCACAACCTCTTCCGATTCAACTGGTACGTGATTGCCGGTCTCTCGGTAGCCATGTTGACCATCGTCGAGCGCGAGAACAAGGGCGAGCAGGGATCTCAGGACTCCGGTGAACTGCTCGATAAACAGACGCCTGCCGTCGAATCGACCACCCGCTAAGGCCCAATTCGCCCATGAGTCAGTTGTATACCGATATATTCAGTCTGTACCGGCAGACACGAGCCGCCATGAAAGGGGTGAAGGACTGGGAACGCTTCCAGGTGTTCGCCCGGGAGCAATGGTTGCCGCCGGAAGAGCTGGAGCAGATCAGGCTGGAGCGATTGAAACGACTCCTCACTCGAGCGAGTACCTTTAGCCCCTTCTACAAGGAACGTCTCGCGCCACACAAGCAGCGTATTGAGCACATGACAACATTGGACGAGCTCTCCGCACTGCCGCTGTTGACACGCGACGATCTGCAGCAGCATGCCGAGTCGATTCTATGCGAGGACGCTACCGACGTGCAACCGGATGCCTCCGGCGGCTCCACAGGTAATCCCGTCAACTTCTATCACAGTCGAGAGTACCGGGAATTCGGCGGGGGACTGCATCTGCTCTTTCTCTCGTGGTTGGGTGTTCGCTCCGGCGATCCTACCGCTGTCTTCTGGGGGGCGGATCGCGATTTCAAGGACTACTCGAGGCGCGAGCGGCTCATGCAGCGACTGGCGCGCGTGAAGCTACTCAACTCGTTTGACATAGATGACAGTACAATGGACGCGTTCCTCGATGAGCTGGTGGCGTTCCAGCCAGTGTACATCTACGGCTATGCCTCTTCCCTGCACCAGGCTGCCACACGAATCCTCACCGACCCGGAGCGCTGGCCGATTCGTCCGCTCGCGATCAGATCGTCGGCCGAGATGCTGTACCCGCATCAACGGGAGGCTATCGAGCAGGCATTCAAGGCACCGGTTGTCAACTTCTATGGCTCGCGTGAGATCAACAACCTCGCAGCGGAGTGCCCGCACAGGCAGGGATTGCACGTGATGGCATCAGGGCGTGTTATCGAGATAGTCGATCAATCCGGCACTGCCCTGCCATCCGGTGAGACCGGATACATTGCCGTGACTGACCTGAGCGAAACGGCCTTCCCCTTTATCCGCTATCTCATTGGAGACATGGGATCACTGAGCGAGGAGCCATGTACCTGCGGTCGCGCCTATCCCTTGTTGCGAAAGGTTGTGGGGAGATCCTCGGACATCATCACTGTCGGCGGGAAGCAGATCCACGGCGAGTTCTTCACCCACCTGTTCTATGGACACCCCGAGATCAAGCAGTTCCAGGTGGTGCAGGTAGCAGCGGACCGGCTAATTGTTAAAATTGTCAGTGACCGGGAGAATCCAGACCTTACCTTCGTAACCAGGGGTATTCATGCCCGGACCGGAGAGGATGTCGCGGTTGCAATCGAGCGCGTTGACGCCATTGAGACAACAGCCTCCGGCAAATACCGGTTCACGGTGAACCGGATGACGACACGCAGCGGGGAGCACAGCTGAATTGTTCTTTCTATCTGTTGGCAAAGAAGCGGCGGCGCCCGGGTCAACAACGGGTGAGGTGGTAACCTGTCGCCTGGGTAACCTGACGGTATTCCTGGCTGTGGATTCCCGGCTGGGGACGCATCGCGTCTTCGATGACAAGCTGATTGTCTGTGAGTCGGTGACCCGCTTAACTGATGACGTGTTTTCACGTTTGGTGGATCGCTCCGAAACACTGGATGAGTTGCATGATTCACTGCCCGATGGCATTCAGACCCTGGC
>WJKG01000133.1 GCA_014729205.1 candidate division GN15 bacterium
ATCACAGACATTCATTCAGATGGGTGATCCGCGGCCGGCTGACGACAAGTACCACAGCATGGGCATCCCCAGCGATCCGGTCTTCGCGGTTTACGCAGAGAAGCAGGGCGGCGCTCCCGATCGTCCGGCGAGGTCCGCGCCTTCACGGGAACTGCATATGCCTTCGGCGGACGAGGTGCGAAGGCGCAAGGCGGTAATGGCAGACAGGATGCTGTGTCCGTATTGCGAAACAAGGCTGTACCGGTGGAAGATCACCGAAAATCCGTGGACGACCTGGGACCATGATCTGTATGTGTGCATCAACGACAGCTGCCCGTACACCGTCCGGGGCTGGCAGGAGATGTATCGACAGGGCAATCCGGGTACGAGCTACCGCTTTGTGTATGACAAGCTCAAGGACTGCTCGCTGTCGGTGCCGGTTCCGAACCTCAATGTCATCAAGGACGCTGTTGAATTGCAGGATTGAACGCTGATGTGATATAGGCAAAACGAAGACGAGGTTCGGGCCAGTTGGTCCGAACCTCGTGTCTTTTGCAGGCTACTATGCGTAATCAATAGCGGAACACGGCGCCGATGGCAGCACCTTTGGGCAGTTGGTCGCTGTTGACCACGAAGACCTCTCCCTTGTTCGACAACGTGTGCATAGCGGCGAAATCCAGCAAGTCTTCGACACCGATCTGCTCGCGCTGATGTATCTTAACCTCGTTTGACTCGGGATCATAGGATCCCCAGCAATAGCGCCCATCGGCCAGCATCAGCTTGTCCACGCGTCCATGCACAGCCCCTTTGACGATTGTCTCGATATCTGTGGAGGCCTGATCCGAGCCGGCACCAAGGCGTTCATGCAAACGTTCCAGGGCCTTGTTCTGGGACTGCTGGAACCAGGGAAGTACAATCTTCCAGGCTTTCTCGTGCAGGACATGCGGGGCGGCATCGTCGTAGTTGCCGGTGATGCCCTCTTCCATGAGATGCGGGTACTTGATGCCCTGGCGGGCAATGGGGTGCACGTACTCCACTCCGGCCAGGACCAGCGGAGCATCGGCGTCCTGCAGGAGTTCTTTGAGGCCTTTGTCCAGCTGCTGGAACCAACGAAGCAGACGGTCCTTGGTTTCGTCCTCGGCGGCAGTACCGTGATAGACAGCGTCGCGCTTACCACCACGGCCCGGGGTGCCGGTATAGAACTGCAATTGCTGGCGGTAGTTGTCGGGGTCAAGGGTGTCACGAAGGTTGGTCGGTACATCCTCGAGGTCAACTTCACCAAGCGCATCACGTGAGCCCCGGAACAGCCGGATATCATTCTGGCTGATCTCAAGCAGGTAGTAGCGGCCGTCGGATGTAATCACAGACAGCAATGGTTTGATATGAAAGCGGTCAGTGACGGTACATAGCTCGTCGAATCGATTCGGCATGCGATACTCACGGTACGAGTCCGGACTGAGGAAAATCGCCAGCCCGTCGGACTGGTGGCGCCAATAATGAGAATTATCCAGAAGCTTGCGGGGTCGCTCCAGCAGTTTGGCAGCATCGGCAGATCTCATTCCCTGCTCGACCATCCGCTCCTCGGCCAGCCTCAGCAGGTTCTTCAGTCGAATGGGGTCCTGATCAATCTCCTTACCCCGACGGTGGGTTGGCATATATATGGACACGCACGGCTGATCATGTGCCTCCATCAGCCCCTTAATTTCTTCTGCAGAAAGAACGTTCATCGCCACCTCCCTCTTCGCGAGTGACAGATTAACTTGTGTACTCACTTCAGGATATCGAGATCGAGCGACAGATGCAAGCACCCAGGTGAGCTATTTGTGTCTATTACGCTGCCGACAACGTACATGTTCCTGAAACCTCTGTATTGGAAGCGTTGCTCGCACAAGGCGAGGAGGAATACTGGAACCGTGGCGTCCGGTCGCGGTTGCTATGGGCAAACGAAGGCGACTGACCAATCAGGAGAAATCATGGCAAGCAGAATCCCCGTAACGGTGGCCCCCGGCGATGGCATTGGCCCTGAGATCATGGAAGCCACCTTGAAAGTACTCGACGCGGCCAAGGCTCCACTGGATATTGAGCGAATAGAAATCGGCGAGAAGCTGTACCACGAGGGGCATTCGGCCGGTATTCGCCCGGAAGACTGGGAGTCATTGCGGAAGACCGGGCTCTTCTTGAAGGGTCCGATTACGACACCACGTGGCGGTGGTATGAAGAGCCTCAATGTCACGGTGCGAAAGACACTGGGGTTGTTCGCCAACGTCCGACCGGTTAAATCACTGGCGCCATTCGTGACGACAAAGCACCCGATTTTGGATGTGATCGTCATTCGCGAGAACGAGGAGGATCTGTATGCCGGAATCGAGCATCAGCAGACCGATGAAGTCGTACAATGCCTGAAACTGATCACGCGGCCGGGTTCTGAGAAGATCATTCGTTATGCATTCGAGTTTGCCCGCCGCCGGAAACGTCGCAAGGTCACGTGCATGACCAAAGATAACATCATGAAGCTGACCGACGGGCTCTTTCACAGGGTATTCGCTGAGATCAGCGAGGAGTACCCCGAGATAGAGAGCGAGCACCTTATCGTCGACATCGGTATGGCTCGTATGGCTGCTGCTCCGGAGCTGTTTGACATCCTGGTTGTGCCTAACCTTTACGGTGACATCGTGTCGGATATCACGGCCGAGATATCAGGCTCGGTGGGTATGGGCAGTTCGGCTAACATAGGGGACAAAGCTGCCATGTTCGAGGCCATCCACGGCTCGGCGCCCACCATTGCCGGGAAGAACATCGCCAACCCCTCGGGTCTGCTCCGCTCGGCCGTGACCATGCTGGTGCACACGGGCAATGGCACAGTGGCCGGGACAATCTACAATGCCTGGCAACGGGCAATCGAGGACGGGATTCACACGGTGGACATCTACACGCCCATGCACAGCCGTAAGAGTGTGGGCACCCAGGAGTTCGCTGATGCGGTGATCGAACGGCTGGGCGAGGAGCCGCAGAAGCTGCCTCCTGTGCGGTACGAAGCCGACCGTCCCAATGTTATCAAGTACAATCGCCGTTCGCCGGCAAAGAAGACGCTGGTCGGGGTGGATGTGTTCGTTCACTGGACCGCGGGAGGCGCTGATGAACTGGCCGTTATGCTGCAAACGGCCGACAACGAAAGACTTAAACTGCAGATGATCTCCAATCGTGGGGTGATGGTTTGGCCCGAGGGTTACCCGGAGACTTTTTGCACCGATCATTGGCGTTGCCGATTCTACACTACGAAAGACTCACAAGGACTGTCCACGGATGATGTCATCGGGCTGTTGGGCCGGGTCGCCGACCAGCAATTAGAGTTCATCAAGACCGAGCATCTGTACCTTTTCGATGGTGAACCGGGGTTCTCCCTGGGGCAGGGTCAGTGATCGGGAGTCGTTGACATTCGCCTGCAAACGTGTTAATTGCACAGGAAGCCAAACGCTGTGGCTCACGGCAACAAAACTGCAGGACAACGCCTTACGAGTATGAACCAGAAGTCACCCGATAAGACACCTATTCTCGATCAGTCCCTTGGGGAGCAGTTCGAGGTACCCTCCTATGAGCAGTGGCGACAGGAAGCTGAGCGCCTGCTGAGGGGCGCCCCTTTCGACAAGAAGATGTTCACCGCTACTCCGGAGGAGATCACACTCCAGCCGATCTACCGCGAGGATGATATCGCTGACTTGCCGGGGTTGTCGAGCCTGCCGGGTGAGCCGCCGTTCGTTCGCGGACAGCGACCAGTTACCGGCAAGTGGCTGATCACACAACGGGTCGACACCGGTGATCCGGTACAAGGCAACAAGGCTCTCGTACATGACCTTGCGCGCGGTCAGACGTCGTTGGTCCTTGAGCCGGGATTCGCCACGAGTCGGCAGGCACAGCAGGTCCTTGCCGAGGTGGATCCAACCCGGGTTCCGGTATTCGTGGAGTGCGGCGAAAGTGGATTGGCCAACCTGGCCATGCTCATTTCGGCCGTGCGGGAGCAAGGGCTGGCGACCGCGCGTCTTCGGGGGGCAATTGCCAGTGATCCTCTCAACTCGCTCATGCTTCACGGGCATCTGATCATGCCGATCTCCGAAGCGCTCGATCACATGGCCGTGATGACAGCCTGGGGCATAGAGATAGCGCCATCGATGGGCACCATCTGGGTGCATGGTGATACGCATCACAATGCCGGTGCCACTGCGGTGCAGGAGCTGGCAGCGGCCACTGCGACGGCGCTTTACTATCTTCGCGAGATGGAATCACGCTCGCTGGTCCCGGAAACGGTATTGCCGCGCATGCGATTCAGCTTCGGTGCGGGTACGTCGTTCTTCATGGAGATCGCCAAGTTGCGCGCAGCCAGGTTGGTCTGGCAACGCCTGCTGGCAGTTGCCGATGTCGACCCGGATGATCGCAGCATGTGGATGCATGTTCGTACCTCGCGGACGGGACTTTCGCATCTCGATGCGCACACAAATCTGCTGCGACTCACAACGGGAGCACTGGCGGCTGCAATTGCGGGAGCAGACAGCATAGAGGTCGATCCATTTGATATTCCCGATAGCACACCGAGCGAATTCTCGCGGCGACTGGCGCGAAACACCCAGGTCATCCTGGCCGATGAAGTCCATCTGGATACGGTTACCGACCCCGCGGGCGGTTGCTGGTATCTTGAGTGGCTCACTCATGAGCTTGCCCGACGAGCCTGGGAACAGTTCCAACAGATCGAGTCGCAGGGTGGCATGCTCGAAGCGGTTCGTTCCGGATGGTGGCAGGAGCACATTGCCTCCGTGGTCAAGGAGCGACGCTCCAGATTTGCCCACCGCAAGGAGGTACTGGTGGGTGCCAACAAGTATCCGGCCCCACCTGCTGAGTCCGAGACACGCGCTCGCACGGCGCAATCGACCGGTAAGAACGCTGCAGGACGGCAGGATTCCCAGGATGGCGCAATCGCAAAGGTTCTGGAGGAACTCAAACAGACCGATGTTTCTGACACGGAGATTGTTGAAGTGGCCATAACGGCCGCAACAGCAGGGGCGTCATCCGCGGCGATCAACAACGCTTCCAGACAAGGTACCGATGATCCCGAACAGGCACCCAAGTTCGCTCCGTTCCGGGCCGCAGAACCGTTTGAAGCCATCCATTCAGCCGTTCGAAATGCGGCGAAGACACAACCGAACTTACGGGCCTTTGTGGTCGGTCTTGGACCAGTTCGCAACTATATGCCAAGAGTGGACTTCGCAGCCGGATTCCTGGAGGTTGGTGGGTTCGAAGTCGCACGTAACCTGGGCTTCGACACACCGGAGGAAGCTGTGAAGGCGTTTGGTGAATCCGGATGTACTATCGCGCTGGTTTGCGGCACAGATAACAACTACGCCGAAGATGGTGTGCACGCGGCACAGATGATCCGTTCGTCAGATAGCGACGCGTTGATAGTCCTGGCAGGATTGCCAGGCGATGACCTCAGAAAAGAACTCGAGAAAGCAGGGGTGGAGTTATTCATCCATCTCGGCAGCGATGTGCCGTCTACACTGAGTGCTATCGGCAGACGACTGGGGGTGACGCTATGAGCCGCTTCGCTGATTACAGCCACGTCGACTGGCAGGTTGTCGCCGGACAGCCCGACAGGAAGACCTGGGCAGATGCGGTCGTGCTGCAAACCGGTCGCAAACCAGAGGAACTCACCTGGGAGACGATGGAGAAGATATCCCTCTCCCCTGTTTACACAGCCGATGACGTTGCCGAGACCGATCACCTGCCTTACATGCCGGGCCTGCCACCGTATCACCGGGGACCGTATGCAACCATGTATATTGCGCGTCCCTGGACCGTGCGCCAGTATGCGGGCTTTTCCACCGCGGAAGAGTCGAACGCGTTCTATCGCCGAAACCTGGCCGCGGGGCAGAAGGGACTCTCGATTGCGTTCGACCTCGCCACTCATCGCGGCTATGATTCGGACCACCCTCGGGTCGCTGGGGATGTTGGCATGGCGGGAGTCGCGGTGGATTCGATTCTGGACATGAACATCCTGTTCGCTGGTATCCCGCTTGACAAGATGTCGGTGTCGATGACAATGAACGGTGCCGTGCTGCCGGTGATGGCCTTTTACATTCTCGCAGCGCTGGAACAGGGCGTGAAGCTGGAGCAGCTTACCGGGACGATCCAGAATGACATCCTCAAAGAGTATATGGTTCGCAATACGTACATCTACCCGCCGGCGGGATCGATGCGAATCATTGGCGATATTTTCGCCTACACCTCGCAGAACATGCCGCGCTTCAACAGTATCTCGGTGTCCGGCTACCACATGCAGGAGGCCGGTGCGCCGGCTGACCTGGAGATGGCGTATACGCTGGCAGACGGCGTCGAGTATGTCCGTACCGGGTTGAAAGCGGGACTTGACATAGATCAGTTCGCGCCCAGGTTGTCGTTCTTCTGGGGGATCGGCAAGAACTACTTCATGGAGATAGCCAAGATGCGGGCGGCCCGGCTGCTATGGGCCTGGCTGATGCGCAGTTTTGATCCGAAGGACCCGCGTTCGATGATGCTTCGCGCTCACTGTCAGACGTCCGGCTGGAGCCTGACCGAGCAGGATCCCTTCAACAACGTGATTCGGACCTGTGTCGAGGCTATGGCGGCCGCGCTGGGGCACACGCAGAGCCTGCATACCAATGCGCTCGATGAGGCCATCGCCTTGCCAACCGATTTCAGTGCGCGGATCGCGCGCAACACTCAGCTCTTCCTGCAGGAGGAGACAGGTTTGACACGGGTCATCGACCCCTGGGGCGGTTCCTGGTATGTTGAGCACCTGACCAAGCGGCTTCTGGACAAGGCAGTGGCACACATTCGCGAGGTAGAAGACCTCGGTGGTATGGCCAGCGCCATCGAACAGGGATTGCCCAAGCTGCGTATCGAAGAGGCGGCGGCCCGTCGCCAGGCGAGGATCGACTCAGGTCAGGAGACGATTGTGGGGGTGAATCGATATCGTCTGGAACAGGAGGAGCAGCTTGAGATTCTATCGGTAGACAATCAAACGGTACGCACCAAGCAACTTGAGCGACTCAAGGAGCTTCGCGCCGAACGTGACGATGAGAGAGTCAAGCAGACGCTGGCGGCATTGACCGAATCGGCCGAGAGTGGCAAGGGGAATCTGCTTGCGCTGGCGGTTGAGGCGGCGCAGGCGCGGGCGAGCCTGGGTGAAATCAGCAAAGCCCTGGAAGATGTCTGGGGACGACACAAGGCGGAACATAAGATGGTAAGTGGCGTCTATTCCAATGAGTTTGGCGACTCCGACAAGATCGCACGCGTGCGCCAGATGGCTGATCAGTTTGAAAAGCAGGAGGGGCGACGTCCCCGCATCCTGGTGGCCAAGATGGGCCAGGATGGTCACGACCGTGGCGCCAAGGTGATCGCCACGGCGCTTGCCGATCTGGGTTTTGATGTCGATGTGGGACCGCTGTTTCAGACGCCGGAGGAAACGGCCCGCCATGCGGTTGAAAACGATGTGCATGTTGTCGGTATGAGTTCACTCGCCGGCGGACACAAGACCCTGCTGCCGCAACTGGTCGCAGAGCTGAAGAAGCTGGGTCGGGAGGATATCCACGTGGTGCTCGGCGGTGTTATACCGTCGCAGGATTATGATTTCCTGTATGAGCACGGCGCCACGGCAATCTTCGGACCGGGCACAGTCATTCCCGACGCCGCCGCGAAGTTGCTTGAGCAACTCTTGAAGGACTGAGACGATCGTGGCAGCCAGACAAGACCGCAATCTCTCCATTGAGCAGTATGTTGATGGTGTCCGCAAGGGGGATCGTTCTGTTCTCAGCCGCACTATTACGTTGATAGAATCCAACGCTGAACACCACCAGCAACAGGCACAAGAGGTACTGTCCAAGCTACTCCCTCATTCGGGCAACTCGATCCGCCTGGGATTGACTGGTGTCCCGGGGGCCGGAAAGAGTACCTTCATCGAGACTCTGGGGCTGCAGCTCATCGACCGGGGACACCGGGTAGCGGTTATAGCGGTGGATCCATCGTCGAGCTTGAGCAAGGGGAGCATTCTTGGTGACAAGACCCGCATGGAGCAGCTTTCGCAGCGAGAGGAGGCGTTTATTCGCCCGAGTCCCTCTGGAGGTGCCCTCGGCGGAGTGGCGCGCAAGACGCGTGAAGCGATTCATGTTTTCGAGGCTGCCGGCTACGACGTAGTGATAGTCGAGACAATCGGTGTTGGC
>WJKG01000134.1 GCA_014729205.1 candidate division GN15 bacterium
GAACAGACACTCGATGCGCTCACGTATATGCGCGGAGAACCCAGGTGGTACTTCTCGGTTGTACGCCCCGTGGCTGATGAAACCGGCAGGGCTGAGACGGCTCTCGTCATCGGTACTGACGTCTCGCAGATCCGTCACGCTGAGGTCGCCCTTAAGGAAGAGCGCGACTTCATTCGCTCTCTGCTCGATACAGCAACCAGTTTGATCGTGTCTCTGGACAAAAATGCCTGCATCACGGAGTTCAATCCGGAGTGTGAACGAGTTACGGGCTATAAACGCGAGGAGGTGCTTGGCAAACACTGGCCTACACTCTTCCTGCCTGATGACCTGCAAGCCGAGGCACCCGACGATTTCCTGCGCTGGGTAAGAGAGCATCCGCGCGGTATGTACGAGGGCCGCATACTAACACGCGGGGGGGCCGAGCGAGATATTCTCTGGTCAACGTCCGCCATCATTCCTGAGGATTCTGACGATATCACTGCACTTGCGGTTGGGCAGGACATTACTGATCGCAAGCATGCCGAGCAGGCGCTTCGCGAGAGCGAGGAACGCTATCGACTGCTGGTGGACAATGTTCGCGCCGGCATTGCCCTTGTTGACCACGACGGTCAGTTCTTGTTCATAAACGAGGTTGGTGCCCAGGCCCATGGCAAACCTATCGACGAAATTATCGGCAAAACGATGTATCAACTCTTCCCTGCCGAGATTGCCGACTACCAGATGCAGAATGTGCGGACGGTCATTGATTCGGGGCGAGAGTTCAAAGAGGAGGCTCCTACCAAGATTGGTGACCAATGGCGATGGTACTTCACGAATGTACAACCTTTCCGTAACCCCGAAGGCGAGACCACAGCGGCGATGGTAATTGCTCACGACGTCACCGACACTAAGAAGGCTCAGATCGCGCTAAAAGAAGAACGTGACTTCGTGCGCTCACTCCTGGATACCGCCAACAGCCTTATCCTCTGTCTGGACTCCGATGCTCGAATAACCGTCTTTAACGACGAATGCGAGCGAGTGACGGGCTTCAAACGCGATGAAGTGATGGGAAAGCGCTGGCCCGAAGTCTTTTTGCCTTCGGAGGCACAGCATGAGGGGCTTGATGACTTCGTGACCTGGGTCAAGTCTCACCCGCGCGACAGCTACGAGGGGCCATTGCGGGTACGGAACGGCGATACCAGGACGATACTGTGGTCCAACTCTGCTCTCATCTCCGATGATGGGGAGAAGGTAACGGCATTGGCGGTCGGCCAGGACATTACCGACCGCAAACGCGCAGAACAGGAAGTGCGCGAGAGCGAAGAGCGCCTGCGGCACCTGGCCGAGGCGACCCCGATCCCGTTGAGTATTACGGGATTCCCCGAGGGTGACATCCTGTACTACAATCAGCCAATGTTGGATATGTTCGCAATAACAGAAGATCAGGTCCCGGAGATCAACATCGCTTCGTTCTACGTTGACCTGGCCGACAGACGCGCTCTGCACGACGCTGTCATAGCAAATGGAAGCGTGCGTAACTATGAGATCCAGGGGACGGATTATCACGGTGTTGGTTTCTGGGTCACGATTTCGTCGCAACGGACCGTGTACAAAGGCCGTCAGGCTCTCGTAACCGGCTACTACGATGTGACCGAGCGCAAGCGGTCTGAGAACGCGTTGCGGTATCGAGTCGACTTCGAGAAGCTCATCACTTCTATCTCAACTCGTTTCATTAATATCCCATCTGAGAGGATCGAGTCGGAAGTGAATACGTCGCTCTGGGAGATCCTGGATTTCACCAGATCGGACCTCGTTTCGGCAAGGCTGTTCAGTCCAGATCAGGACGGCCGACGCTTCGCCCTGGCAGCACGGGAAGAACACCGGGAACTTGTCGAGCGTAACAGTCGCGTAGCAGTCAGTGAGAATGCCTGGCTCAGAACGGCACTCGTGGAGGACGGCGGTCTGAGAATAAACTCACTCGACCATGCCCGAGTTTTGGCACCACAGGCTGTCACGGTCATGAATGAGCTCCATACTCAGTCGGTACTGGTAGTACCAATTATCTACCGTCATCGCCTCATTGGGTCTCTGGGGCTGGCACAGGTTGACAGGAATCGCGAATGGACCGACGATGAATTCGCACTCATCAAGATCGTCGCCGAGATCCTGGCCAATGTGTTCGAGCACCAACGATTCGAACAGGAACTGGTCAAGGCAACCCGGGCCAAGTATGACCAGGTACGAGAGATCGCGGGGGGCGTCTCGCACGAGATTCACAATGCCCTCTTCCCCGCCACAAGCGGCCTGGAGAAGCTCCGCCAGCGACTGCCCGATATTGAGGATCCGGAACACAAGCGCAACCGAGCTCTGCTGAACCTGGTAGATCAGTCGGTCTCCCGTGCTATGAGCATGACACGGCTGGTGACGACATTGTCGCGACTTGAGGGTGAAAAACGAGTTGAGCAGGTGTGGTTGTCACCGTTACTGGAGTCGGTGGTGCAGGCCAACCAGGGTCCATTGGAAGAGTACCGCATCGATTTGACCCTTGAAGTACCCGACGACATGGCCTGGTCCTGTTCCGGCGAACATGCTTTCAGCGTCTGCAATAACCTCGTCATGAATGCTATTGATGCGCTGAGCGAGATAGATAGCAAGCGTACCCTGTCGATACGAGCGGTACGGGACGATGGAGGGATTCGCCTGACGATCCGAGACAATGGCCCCGGGATTCCCACGGAGAACCTCTCGCGGATCTTCGACGCCTTTTTCAGTACCAAACCTCGAACCGGATCAGGCCTGGGACTGGCGGTTGTCAAGAGAGTGTTAGAGCTCTACGGCGGCGATATCGACGTTCGATCCAGACTGGACAGCGGGACCGAATTTGTTATATTTTGTCCTGAGTATAGCCCGTAATGATCTATGAGCCGGATATCCAGATAAACGCGCATGAGTAAAAAAGGCAAAATCCTCATAGTCGATGACGATCCGCTGAACCTCGAAGCGCTTCAGCAGACGTTTAGGGATGATTATGATGTCCTCGCCGCCGAGTCGGGTCCCCAGGGCCTGGAAGTTCTTGGCAAGAACCCGGACACCGACGCGGTTGTGCTCGATATTCGTATGGCCCGTATGGATGGGCTCGAGACAGCACGTCACATAGGTGACCAGTTTCCCGACCTGCCGGTGATCTTCCATACCGGGTACGCAGGACAGTATTCAGAGTCCAGCATACAGGAGGAGTACCGACCGTTTGACTACATTGGCAAGAACGAACGGCCGATCCGCCTGACGCGCGCAGTTGAGAACGCTGTCGCCCTGCACAGACTGAAGACCAATCCTTCCGATTTGGCCCGATATGCCCGCGAGCAGTACGGGCTGGTGGGACATTCTCCACGCATGCTCGAAGTGTATCGGACAATTGAGCAGATTGCCCCTACGCCCAACAAAGTGATGATTCTGGGCGCCACCGGAACGGGCAAGGAACTCGTGGCCCGGGCGATTCATTTCCGCTCGACCCGCAAAGACAAAGAGATGGTGCCGTTCAGTTGCACGCACAAGTCGCAGGAACTGGTTGAGTCTGAGTTGTTCGGTCATTTGAAAGGAGCTTTCACCGGAGCCATCGCTGACCGGCCGGGCATATTCGAGTTCGCCAATGAGGGCACTGTATTCCTCGATGAAATTGGTGATCTGGACCTGAATACTCAGGGCAAATTGCTCCGCGTCCTGGAAGTCGGCGAGATGCAGCGTATTGGGTCACCGGAGATAGTGAATGTCGATGTCCGCCTGATCTGCGCGACCAATCGCGACCTGTCCCAATTGGTGGCCGAAGGGCGTTTCCGCGATGACCTGTACTACCGGCTCAAGGGTGTTGTCATTCACTTGCCGCGACTCAGTGAGCGGCGACAGGATATCCCGGAGCTGATAGACTATTTTATTGAGCGCTATTGCGTCAAAGCTGATCGAGCGGTGAAGGTGTTCGATCAAGAAGCCCGAGATCTTTTACTGGAATACGAGTGGCCGGGCAATGTGCGGCAACTTCAAGACACAGTTCACACCTTGATCGACCTGACCCCATCGTATTTTATAACCCGCAAAGACGTCGAACGGGCGCTGCGCTACGAAGGGTACGCCAGTTTCAACGGCGGCGGTTTCAGCACCATGGTTGATGAGTATAAGCGCCTCTTGCTCATCCGCGCTCTGGATAGGCACCAGAACAACATGAGCGCTGCGGCGCGCGAACTGCAGCTCGACCCGTCGAACTTACGCAAGCAATTGAAAAATCTCGACATAATGCCGACCTGAACAAGTCGCGGTATCTCCCGCCCAAAACACCGGGCTTCTGTCGGGTCCAATCACAGCTGCGAGCGCAGCTTCTGAGTCAGATAGCAAACAAGTACTTCGCCACAGTCAAGGAGGCACTATGGTAACGCGTATATCTCTGAGACCGAGCATCATCCTCGCGGTGCTCATCTGTTGTATCGCATTTAGCACTGCCGCCGCCGAGCGGCCGACCTTCGAGACGTTTAGACCTGCCGAGCCAGCTGACTGGCCCGCCATGAAAGATGACCGGGCCACATGTGAGTTGATCAAGCACAATCTTCAGGATACGGTTATCGGGTATTCGTCGGATTTGGAGACAGGTGATCGTATCGCCACCTACTTCGTGCCCGATTCGTGCGGATTCCCTGCCTATCCGTTCCAGATCGAATCAGTGTCTTTCCCGCTGGTGGCCTTCAGTGGCTACACCTGGCCGGTTGAGATCGATGTCGTTGTATACGATGCGACGAGCAGTTCATGCGACGGGCCCGGGGTGGAACTGCGCCGGGTGTCTGTCGTATGTGACGAGGCGACCTTCGAGTACCCCAATTTCGGGACTGTCGAGTTCGAGCCCGGCCTGTGCGTTGACGGTCCATTCTTCATTGGTGTTGACTACGTGGATCAGTCCACAGGGCCATTGCCGTCAATTGCCTACGACGTGATTAGTGAGCCTGCCGTCTGTGATAATTTCCAGCTCTTTGACTCCACCTGGTACGAGTGGTACATCTACTGGGACCCGCAACAACCGGGGTATCCCGTATTCGACGTAAACGGTGAGACCAACTCCGCAGGTTGTTGCACTGACACTGACGCCGACGAAATCTGCGATTCAGTGGATAATTGTCCCGGTACCCCGAATCATACACAGCAGAACAGCGACGGCGACGAGCTTGGCGATGCGTGTGACAACTGTCCGCTCGCAGACAACCCACAGCAGGAAGACTTCGACCAGGACGGTGCCGGGGATGTCTGTGACAATTGTCCCGCTACAAGTAATCCTGCTCAGGCAGATTCTGATTCCGATGGCATCGGGGATCTTTGTGACAACTGCCCGATCGACTACAATCCGGATCAGACCGATAGCGATGGCGACCAAGCCGCGGACTCCTGCGATAACTGCCCTGATATCGCCAACCCGAGCCAGGGTGACGCTGACGGTGATGGGCTGGGTGACCTGTGCGACGTGTGTCCGAACGATCCGTTTAACGATGTCGACGGCGACGGCGTGTGTGGCGATGTTGACAACTGTCCGACACTTGCCAACCCCGGCCAGGAAGACTCCAACCAGAACGGCGTGGGCGACGCCTGCGAGAACTGCTGTCAGGGGGATCGCGGCGACGTGAACTACGATGGTTCAGTGAATGTCCAGGATCTGACTTATCTCGTCGGTTACCTCTTCACGGATCAACCTGAGCCGCCGTGCATGGAAGAGGCCAATGTTGACGGTGATGTGGCCGAGACTGTCAGTATCCAGGATGTCACATATATCGTACAGTTCCTGTTTGCCAGTGGCAGTCCGCCGGCACCCTGTCCGTAAGATACTACCGGATGAATGGCAGGAGGGCGTCCAGGCTCGGCGCCCTTCTGTTATCTCTATGCCCGGCAACGACTCAACCTGTTCTCTTCCGGCCGTTCTGTGCATCGTAGTCACGCCGTGCCACAGCCGTGGCCTTGACCATACCAAACTCCTGATAGAATGGCACAACGTCGTCGTCGCAAACGGCATCGATCATATACAATCCGTCGAGTTGTGCCAGCATCCGACGGACCAATTCGCCACCTATCCCTCGCCCCTGGTACTCAGGCAACACCTCCAATAGTGGAAGGTAAGCCGCCAATACACCGTCTGTTATGGCGGTGACGAAACCAACGACGCGACCTTTGGAATCCTCTCTGGCCAGTACCACATGGTCACTACCCTTGAGAATACCGAGGTGAGTTTCTGCCGATGGTGGGTTCGGCCAACCCACGAAGAATCCCTGCAAGTCGTCTGGTGAGATTGCCGATGTGTCTGACTCGTATCTAATCATGTTCTCGTCTCCGGTTGATACACCGTCGTTGACTATGCACCATAATTCACAAAAAGTGAGACTGAGAGGGCATAGTTGCACCTCGTATCGATGATTTCCCTTTCATTTTTAGTTTTTTTTGCTACATTATCAAGTGTAAGCTGGTCTACACGTTATATATGTTCTACGGAATTGCCGCCCGTTTTCCATAGGTACTGCACAATCGAATATCGACAGATGAAATACATGCGCACGGTTGTTCATTTCCAATCCAGTTTCAGGAGGTACACGTGAGGAAGTTGGTAGTGTGTTTGAGCTGCACGTTGCTGCTGCTCGCAGCCTCATCGGTGTCCGTTCTTGCCCAAACATCGGTCAAAGTATCCGACAACCCCGACGGGGTGAAGATGCTCGACCAGGACCAACAGGGAATAACCCTGAAGGTTGATGTTGGCCAGGTGGACTTCGTCGATGTGGCTACCAAGGAAGGCATCTTTGTAATGCCCGTCGTAAAGGGCTTCACCCGTTCCCACAACATCGGCGAGCCTAATCTGCCTATAGCCAGTCGACTGTTGTCGATCCCCTACAAGTGCGATCTTCGAGTTGATGTTGTCGACTACGAGGTCCAGGAGATTGACCTCTCGGCTCATGGTATAGACAAGCTGTTGTTGCCTACTCAGCCGTCGGTCTCCAAGTCCGATGACCCCGCTTCGATTCCGTTTGAGCTGAATCAGGCGGTCTATTCGCAGTCCGGCTTCTATAGCCAGGAACTGGCTGAGGCGGAGGTACTGGGCGTGATGCGCTCATTGAATATTGGTCGTGTTATCGTATCCCCGATGCAGTATAATCCAGTTGAGAACGTGCTCCGGGTATACACGAACATTACGGTGAGTGTGGACTACGTCGGTGCCGACTGGTACCTTACGGACCAGAAGCACAGCGCTTACTACTCACCGTTCTATGAGCCCCTGTACAACAAGATCATCAACTACTCCCCCATGACAGGTGAGAAGGATGATCTGGTACAGTACCCTATCAAGTACGTGATTGTTTCCGATCGGATGTTCGAG
This sequence comes from candidate division GN15 bacterium, assembly GCA_014729205.1. Lineage (GTDB taxonomy): Bacteria > Zixibacteria > MSB-5A5 > GN15 > FEB-12 > WJKG01. The sequence continues at coordinate 7,370 of WJKG01000134.1, forward strand.
TCACAACTGCAGCCCTTCATCCAGTGGAAGATCGAGAAGGGCTTCCAGGTCGTCGAGGCCTATACCGATGTAATTGGTACCTCGAATACGGCCATCAAGAGCTATTTGCAGGACATGTACGACAACGCAACTCCGGAAGATCCGGCCCCGTCGTTTGTCCTGCTGGTTGGTGATGATCAGCAGATCCAGGCTTTCTCCGGATCCGCCGGGTCACATATCACTGATAAAGAGTTTGTGGAATACACTGGCGATCTCTTTCCCGAAGTATATATTGGCCGCTTCTCCGCCCAGAGCACCAGTCTTTTGCAGCCGCAGATAGACAAGACGCTCGAGTACGAGCAATACACCATGGCCGATCCGACATATCTGGAAGAAGTCACTCTTATTGCCGGTGTCGACGGTACCTGGGCCGAAACACACGGTAACGGCCAGATCAACTACGGCAC
>WJKG01000135.1 GCA_014729205.1 candidate division GN15 bacterium
CTTCCTCGGGCAGGAAGAGGTCGTTATCAAGTCGCTCGGCAGTTACCTTGGCTCAACCGAGGGGCTGGCCGGTGCCACGATTCTCGGCGACGGTCGCATTCGACTGATTGTCGACTTGATTGGCTTGTTCAATATCGCCCGGAAGATTAGCTAAGCGAGGAAGACCATACGATGGCCGAGAGCACTGCGGCACAGATTCGCATTCTGGTGGTCGACGATTCTGCATTCATGCGCAAAGCGCTGACTATGATGCTGGAATCCGACCCCATGATCAAGGTCATCGCCACAGCCCGTGACGGAGCCGAGGGAGTCGAAAAGGTCAAGCGACTCAAGCCGGACCTGGTCACGATGGACATCGAAATGCCCCGCATGGACGGTCTGACCGCCCTTCGAGAGATCATGCTGAGCATGCCGACGCCGGTCATGATGATCTCATCGCTGACTACCGACGGCGCCAATGCCACGCTGGATGCGCTGGAGCTGGGTGCGGTCGATTTTATTCCCAAACAGCTCTCATATGTAAGCCTGGATATCGTCAAGATCAAGGACGAGCTCCTGGCCAAGATAAAAGATATCGTGCGGCGCAAAACGGTGCTCATGAAGCGCCTGCAGTCACGAAGCGCTTTTCGCAAGACGAGTGCTACGCAGCGCACATCAATCGGCCGCGATGGTCGCAGCGCTGCGGCCGTAGCGCCACCTCCACCTCGACAACGAGTCATTGGTAAGCGCAATCACCCCGTTAGCATTGTCATTGTCGGTTCGTCCACCGGTGGGCCACCGGCACTTCAGACAGTAATACCGCGATTGCCGCGCAACTTCCCGGTGGGGGTAGTCGTGGCGCAACATATGCCGCCGACCTTCACCAAATCGCTGGCGGAGCGACTCAATCAGCTTTCCCAGGTGCAGGTCAAGGAGGCTACGCATGGCGATCCGATCGAGCCCGGCACGGTACTCATAGCGCCGGGAGGGCAGCATTTGACGGTGAAGCGTGCCGGTGCCCGTGCGCACGCAGTGGTGTCTTCGCAACCGGAGACGACGCTGTACAAGCCGTGTGTCGATGTGACCTCTACCTCGGTAGCCGAGGCCTATGGTCGAGCCACACTGGGCGTCATGCTCACCGGCATGGGCAATAACGGCGTGATTGGCTTCGAGCGGATCAAGAGCAAGGGGGGGGTGGTCGTAGCCCAGAGCGAGGCCACCTGTGTGGTCTACGGCATGCCCCGGGCGGTGATCGAAGCCAAGCTGGCCGACTACGTTTCCTCGGTCGAGGATATCGCTGCTGAGATCGTCAGCTTCTTTTAACCCAAAGTTTTTGTTGAAAGGTTTGCCTGGTCGGGAATACTTTGCCGGCGAACCTTAATTGCGTGGTTGGGATTTATCATGGACGATGAAGACCGGACATATGCCGACACGGTCGTGGCCAATTCGGATGGGCTTACGCGCTTCGTTGATTCCTACGCGTCGTTTACGCGCATAATTAACTCATTGCAGCGCAAGTATATAGAACTCCAGGAGGAGTTCTCTGATCAGAACCATCAGCTGTTTGAGGCCAACGAGAAACTGGTCGAACTGACCGAGCACAACCTGGCTGCAACCGGCTTCATGGACAGCATCCTGGATTCAATTGCGGTTGGTGTTGTAGCTGTCGACGCTCAGGGGTGCATCACTCGCTTCAACCCGGCAGCCTCGCGCATGCTGGGCATTCCTCAGCGCGAGCCACTCGGCCGACGGTACCGTGAGATCATGCCCGTGCCGGCCGATGATCTGGCGTGCGCCGCGGCGACACTGGAAAGTGGCCGGGATGTCAGCGAAGTCGAAAAGCAACTGCACTTACGCGATGGTTCAACGGCCCGGGTCTCGGTATCCACATCGGTTCTGCATGATGAAGGGGGGCGGATAAGCGGCGCTGTCGAGGTTATCCATGACTTAACCAAGATGAAGAAGATGGAACAGGAGCTCGCGCGGCTGAACACGCTGGCAGCGATGGGTGAGATGGCGGCGACGATCGCGCATGAGGTCCGCAATCCTCTGGCCGGAATCGCCGGTTTTGCAGCCTTGCTGGAGCGTGATATGGCCGCGGATGATGCTCGTCGCAAGCTCGTGCGCAAGATTGCCCGAGGCGTGGAGAGTCTCAACGAGACCGTCACGACGCTGCTCAATTACTCTCGTAACGAGGAGGCCGAGGTCAGCGAAGTTGACTATGGTGGGTTTTTGAAGGAGACGTTGGACGACTTCTGCCGGGAGTACGGCGAGCGAGTCAGCCGGGACCAATTGCAGCTTCGTACTCCGCCACCGACCGCTCAGCAGTGTCCTGCTGTTGCGCTGGACACTCGCCTGTTCCGGCAGGTGTTCTTCAATGTTTTCAATAACGCTCTGGAGGCGATGGAAGAGGCGGTGAGTATCACGGTTGACTACCGGGTTTTGCCGCGCCAGTCGGCTGTAGAGCGTTATGGCGAGACGCTTTTGCTGGGCAGCGATGAAACGGTCGTAGAGACGGTGATAACCGACTCCGGACCGGGGATAGATGATGAGCATTTGGAGCGCATCTTTGCGCCCTTTTTTACAACGAAGCCCGAAGGGACGGGATTGGGACTGGCTGTGGTCTGGAAGATTGTCAAGGCTCATGGAGGGGAGATCCTTGTCGAGAACAGTGCCGAATCGGGCGCTTGCTTCCGGATACTGCTTCCCATCCGGTTCGAGTCCATAAACGCGGAGCACTAACGTATGAAGTTCTCGGTTCTGGTGGTTGACGACGACAAGCTCGTCAATGAAATGCTGCAAGAGACGCTACAGCGAGCCGGTTACGATTGCCAGGCGGCGTTTTCCGGTGAGGAAGCCATGGCAGCCTTCAACGAGCGGAGTTATGATATTGTCCTGACGGATTTAAAAATGAAGTCGATGGACGGTATCACGCTGCTCAAGAACATCAAGAAGGCCAATTCCGATACGGTCGTGATCCTGATGACGGCGTATGGGACAATCGAGACCGCTGTCAAAGCGATCAAGCTCGGTGCCTATGACTTTCTGATCAAGCCGGTGCTGCCCGAGACAGTGGAGCACATCCTCAGCCGCGTGACCGAGATGCTTCGACTCCGCTCCGAGAATGAGATTCTGCGCCGCGATCTCTCGCACAAATTCCAGAATATCGTCGGGAAGTCGCGTGTCATGGCCGGCGTATTCGAGCTTATCGAATCTGTCGCGGATGCCCGGTCAACGGTCTTGATCACGGGTGCATCGGGTACGGGCAAGGAACTGGTAGCGCGGGCGATCCACTACTGCTCCAACAGAAAGACCGGTCCGTTCATCAAGCTCAACTGCGCCGCGCTGCCGGAGAACCTGGTCGAGGCGGAGTTGTTCGGGCACGAGAAAGGTGCATTCACCGATGCCAAGAAGACCAATCGCGGACGTTTTGAGCTGGCCCACGAGGGTACGCTGCTTCTGGATGAGGTTTCGGAGATGCCGCTCAATCTGCAGTCCAAGCTGCTTCGTGTCATCCAGGAACGGGAGTTTGAGCGTGTGGGGTCGAGCCAGACGATATCGGTCGACGTGCGCCTGATTGCGACATCGAACCGCAACCTCAAAGAGTACATTGCCGCTGGACGATTTCGTGAGGATCTGTATTTCCGTCTTAATGTCATTCCGATCCATATCCCGCCGCTTGCTGAACGCAAGGAAGACATCCCGCTGCTGGTCAACCATTTCATTGACAAGTTTAACCGTGAGAACAGCAAGAACATCCGGGGTATAGATTCGGGAGCCCTCAGGATGTTCATGGCTTATCATTGGCCGGGTAATGTCCGCGAACTGGAAAATCTTGTGGAGCGGGCGGTGGTGACCTCGACAAATGATGTGCTCACTGAGGACGACTTCCCAACCGAGCTGATACTGGGCCCGACAGGGGAGAATCTACCCGGATTGAAGATCCCGATGCGTTTGGAAGAGGGGAATAAGTACCTCATTCTCAAGACGTTAGAGAAGTTCAACGGGAACAAGACCCGTGCCGCCGAGGCATTGGGGATTACTCCTCGGACTATTCGCAATAAGCTCGCCGAGTACAAGAACCAGGAAGCAAACTAAGTCGCTTTTCGTATACCCCCGCTTGAAAGGCCCCAAATGGGGCCTTTTTTGCGTTCTGAAGCGGTCATTACGCCCTCGTCCTGCCTTGATAATCCGCCCAAAATGCCGATAAACCAAGTAAACAAGGGTGTCTGCTGAGCGACCTCGGCCGACGCTACTGCTGTTGAACTCAAGTTGTTGAACGCTATGGATTTTGCAACTCTGCTCGGTCTTGTCATCGCGGTCGCCGCTATCGGCGGTTCGTACGCCCTCGAGGGGGGTACTCTCGATTCGGTGTTTCTCACAGCACCGATACTCATAGTTGTGGGTGGTACTCTGGGGGCGACTATTGTCACCACGTCGATGTCGACTGTATCTCAAGTGCCAACTTTTATGCGTCTGGCGTTCTCGGAGCGAACCACCGATCACGAGCGAACGGTGAATCTGCTGGTTCGTTTGGCGGAACGGGCTCGCCGTGATGGTATTCTCGGGCTGGAGAAAGAACTGGGTCGGATAGACGACAAGTTCTTGCGCAAGGCGCTACAGTTGGCAATCGACGGCACCGAGTCTGATACGCTACGCTCGATCCTGGAAACAGAGATCGCCTATATCGAAGAGCGACACAGTCGCGGCATCACTTTTTTCCGCAAGGCTGGTGGTTTTTCTCCCACCATGGGCATCCTTGGCACTGTTCTGGGCCTGGTGCACACGCTGGGCAATACCAGCAATGCGGCCCGCATGGCGACCGCTATTGCCGGGGCTTTTATCGCGACCCTTTGGGGCGTAGCCCTGGCGAATGTGTTCTTTCTGCCGATTGCCGACAAACTGCGGCTCCGTCACGACGAGGAGATCGCTCATTTGGAATTGCTCATGGAGGGTACGCTGGCAATACAGGCTGGAGACAACCCACGCAACGTCCGCGAGCGCCTGATGTCTTTTGTGGCGCCGCATCACCGTTTAGCTGCTTGATACTCTCATGTTAAACCGACGTCCCCGCAAAGACGACGATGGTGACAACCTGGATCGATGGCTGCTCACCTATGCCGACCTGATTACGCTGCTTCTGGCGTTCTTTGTGGTGATGTACTCCATGTCACAGATAGACGCCAAGAAGTTTGGCAAGATGGCGCAGGCTCTTTCGGGAGTTCTCAAGGGCGGTGATGTTGTCCTGGATCGCTGGGATCTCAATCCGGCAGCCAGTGGGCACGGTTTGCTGAAGGTGGGCGATTTACAGATGTTGCAGAAGTACGTCGAGGAGAAATCCGAGGAAATGGGCCGTCAGGAGGAAGTGATCACGGAGATCACCGAGCGCGGACTGGTGGTGCGCATAATGGAATCAGTGATATTCGAACCCGGAGCTACAGAACTTGGCTCTCGGGCACAGGAGATTCTGGATCTGGTTGCCCAGCGAATCAAGGATCTGCCCAATCACATCCGTATTGAAGGGCATTGCGATGACCGCGAGCCCAAATCGGATCGGTATCCGAGCCACTGGGAGCTTTCTGCGGCGCGGGCTACGCGGGTAGTGCGTTACCTGATTGAGCAGCACGGTGTCTCGCCGGACCGCATTTCTGCCCTGGGATATGGTGAACACCGGCCGGTCAGGCCGAATAACTCAATCGACAATCGGGCACAAAACCGCCGGGTGGATATTGTGGTGCTGACCGAGGAGCTTTCATCGGGTGAGCCGCGCTCGGAGGTGTTTGAATTGTCGCCGGTACGGTAACTATCTTCCTGCACATCCCGGAAAACGTTTCCATCCTTAAGTAGAGATCGCGCCGAGCCAGCTCGGCCGGTTATTACTTAACCTGCTATCACATAACAGCTTTACAATTTTCTGTGTGGTTTGGCATTCGCCTTGCGAACAGTCAGGGCGAGAAGAACTCATTGGATGAGACTTTGAACATGGCAAACACGATCACACAGTTCATATTCAATCGCGCCGGCGTACCGAAGCTCAACGATTTTCTCGATCTGAGCTCACTGCGCCATAAGCTGGTAGCCGGCAATGTCGCCAATGCGACCACGGTCGGTTACGAGAGCCAGCAGATGGACTTCCATGCCGAGGTGCGGCGCGCCTTCGGCGATGAAACCATGATCGCCGGCAAGGTGACCCACCAGGGGCATATCCCGCTGGGTCATCATTCGGAAAAACCCCCTGAAATCAACACGACTCGTGTGAAGGACGGCGAGATAAACTCGGTCGATATTGACCAGGAGATTTCGTCGATGGCGCAGAATGAGCTGACCTACTCGGTCGGGGCGCGCCTGTTGCAGTACCGTTTTGAGGGATTACGCAAGGCGATCAAGGGGCAGTAGAGATCGAAAGGTGATGTGAGTTATGGCAGGAATATTAAACGCAATCAATCTTTCATCGCGTGGCATGTCGGTACAGCGGGCGAAAATGAACGTCGTTGCCGAGAATATCGCCAACGCTGAAACGACCGAAACCGCTGAAGGTGGACCGTACCGTCGCAAGCATGTGGTTGTGAGCGAGCAGCCGAAGGAGGTATCGTTCAAGGATCAGTTGCGTTCGGCCGGTGGTCGGTTGCTGAAGACTCACAACAATCACCTGCGGGCACGGGGGATTACCACTGGTCGCACGGTGGAGGTATCCTCGGCCGAGTTTGAGGAGGTCCAGGATCCCAAAGACAGTTACAAACTGGTCTATGATCCGGGGCATCCCAACGCCGATCAGGATGGCTATGTGAAGATGCCCAATGTTGAGGTAGTTACAGAGATGGTAGATATGATCGCAGCCTCGCGTGGTTATGAAGCCAACGCGGCAGCGATTGCAACAGCAAAAACCATGGCCAAGAACGCGCTGGATATATAGCGCTGTCTTCGCCGGAGGGATAACCCATGAAGATCAACCCCGTTGGCATTCAGGCCTATCAGCAGCTTAATCGCCAACAGCGTCCCGACGCTCAGCAGGTCAACCAGCAGGATCAGTCGGCCGTCAACCAGCAGGTGACTATTGCGCCGCAGACGGAGCAGGAGGAGTCACAGCTTGCCGTCAAGGCAGCGACCGGTAGTTATGCGGATCATCTTTCGTCTGAAGAGAGAGCCGCTTTGGATCTGCTGTTTGAGCGATTCAAGGACTCCGAACGTTTCGGTCCCGGCTACAGCAAGAAGGCTGACCAGGGTC
>WJKG01000136.1 GCA_014729205.1 candidate division GN15 bacterium
CATAGTAGCTGACCGTTCCCGTATCATCGCTGTTAATGCTTAGTTCGATGTACCACTCATCGGGAATTCCGGCGGTCAGATGGAAATTGCCGGAGCCATCGATTTGCCATTCCCACTGGAATATGGGATCCGGGTTGTACTCGATGTCATTGACGAACCAGAACCCGAGCATGCCGTCCTTGGTCTCCATGGCCTCGAGCAGTTCGTAGTCATTGAAGGCAAGCTCCTCGCCGTTGATCTCCGCGTATCCTGTCCAGGCCAGGGTCCAGTGATAAGCCGTATCTGACTCCCACCAGGTCATGGTGGCCTGGAGCGTTGGATACGGATGCCAGGTCCAGATGACGGTGTCGCCAACCATCATCGATGGTGTCGGGCCGGGCTTTCCGGAACCATCGGCCTGCGGAATCAACATTGGGGCCATTCCCTCGGCCAGGGCATTGGCGGCGCGGATCCAATCGACAACTTCCTTGACCTTTGGGTCGCTGGCCTTGGCAAGGGCGCTGGGAATGTCAACCTGCGTGACCTGGAGTACTTGCTCAGGGGCCAGTACCGGACCAGTAGAACTTTCATCGTCGTCATCACTGCAGGCCGCGACTATGACCACCGCTATCAGGGCGATCAGGAGTACAAGCAATCGCTTAGCCATAACTGACTTCCTCCACAATAACTTGGCTTGTTTTCACTGAAACCTGCCCTCTTACCGGGGCAAGTCACATAGACTCGACCTTACTGTCGCGAGGACCTCAATGATCGGATAATTGCTGCAGGCCGAAACCGATAATCTGTGCTCACCGGGTCTTGGGCACCCTGCATTGTCATTTTGCGAAATTCTCGGCCGCGGCGCAAGCACTTAATAAAAGTGGACATATCAACCTAATCTGCTTGACAAAACCGGACCTTACGTATATCAATGCCACGCAATTTACTATAGTTATGAGGCTGCCAACAACATGTATAACAGCCTTTCGGTTGTCTATCTGGTCCTGCCTCCAAGACGTGTAGCCGCGCCTTGTGCAGAACACCTTAGTGCACGCTGCCAGCGTGCGGTAAACCCGTTTTGCTTTGATCGCACCACATGGCGTGCGGGAGGTTTCATCAATGGCTAACAAGGCTTTTAACGCGTTCGAAATGGCGCAGGCTCAGTTCGATAAGGTCGCTGACCAACTCGAACTGGACGAGGGTCCCCGCGAGCTCCTTCGCTGGCCCCTGCGTGAGTACGCCTTCAGTATCCCGGTTCGCATGGACGATGGTAACGTGCAGGTCTTTCGTGGCTTCCGGGTACAACACAACGATGCACGCGGTCCCAGTAAGGGCGGCATACGCTTCCATCCGCAGGAGACCATCGACACCGTGCGCGCCCTGTCCATGTGGATGACGTGGAAGTGCGCCGTGGTCGACATCCCGCTCGGGGGCGGCAAGGGTGGAGTTATCTGCGATCCGCACAACCTCAGCTCGCGAGAGCAGGAACTGATCTGTCGTGGCTGGGTTCGTCAGCTGGCAAAGAATGTGGGACCCTTGACCGATGTCCCCGCACCTGATGTCATGACCAGCGCTCAGCACATGTTGTGGATGCTGGATGAATTCGAGCACATCCACGGCGCTAAGTATCCTGGTTTCATCACCGGCAAGCCGGTGGGGATGGGGGGGTCGCTTGGCCGAACCGAGGCTACTGGTTTTGGTGTCATCTATACTCTGCGCGAGGCCCTCAAGCATCTCGGTCTGCGGCCCGAGGATACCACCGCCAGTGTGCAGGGATTCGGTAATGTGGCCCAGTTCGCCATCCGGTTGTACAATCAGCTCGGCGGCACGGTGGTGTGCGTCTCGTGCTGGGATCAGACCGACCAGAAGTCATATTCGTTCCGAAAGGACGACGGTGTCATTCTCGATGACGTCCTGGCGATTACCGACCGCTTTGGCGGAATCGACAAAGACAAAGCCCGCGATCTGGGCATGGAGGTACTTGACGGTGATGCGTGGATTGAACAGGAGGTCGATATCCTGATCCCGGCAGCGCTGGAGAACCAGATCACTGCGGAGACGGCCCCGCGCATCAGCAAGAAAGTCCGGGTGATCGCCGAGGGCGCCAACGGCCCCACGACCCCCGAGGCTGATGCGATTATCCAACAGCGCGAGATTTTCGTCATTCCGGATTTCCTGGCCAATGCCGGCGGCGTCACCTGTTCATACTTTGAGCAGGTCCAGAGCAACAGCAATTACTACTGGGAGAAGGACGAAGTCCTCGGCAAACTGGACATCAAAATGACGGCAGCCTTCCTGGCGGTCAACGAGCTGTCAGTCAAGCGCAAACTGTTCATGCGCGATGCCGCTTACGTCATCGCCATCGGCCGCGTGGCGCAGGCCTGTCGCGACCGGGGGTGGGTATAACCAACCCGCTGCCGACACACCACATATAGACAATGCGAAACCGTCTCGTCTTTCTGACGAGGCGGTTTCTTCGCTTGATCACGCAGACTTTAGAGTGCACTTTGTAGGTATGCGGAACTACAAATCGAAACACTGGATCAGGTAATAGGATATGCCCACTCTGGATCCCGGTGAGATACGTCGCAAACTCCCCGTCTTCGACCGTCGCTTCTTCAGCTCGGGAGAAGTAATCTCTACCATTGGCAGTGGAGCCATCGGCGGCAAGGCAACCGGGCTGGCGTTCATCAATGATGTCCTGAAGGAGAAGATCGACCACAGTCGTTTCCCGGGAGTTACGATTACGATCCCCACATTGGCAGTGGTCGGGACTGGCGTATTCGATGCGTTCATGGCCAACAACCAACTGCACGATCTTGCCTACTCGGATATGCCTGATGACCGTATTGCCCACGCGTTTGTCAATGCCGAGCTGCCACCGGTGATGGTTGGGGACCTTCGCGCCCTGATTGCCTCGGTGACGACCCCGCTCGCGGTGCGCTCCTCGAGTATGCTCGAGGACGCCATGTACGAGCCGTTTGCGGGTGTTTATGGTACCAAGATGATCCCGAACAACCAGGCCGATGTCGATACACGGTTCCGTATGCTGACCGAGGCAATCAAGTTCGTTTGGGCCTCGACCTACTTCAAAGCTGCCAAGGACTACATTGCCATGACCGACAAGAAGACCGAGCAGGAGAAGATGGCGGTCATCATTCAAGAGGTCGTCGGTGAACGATACCAGGAACGATATTACCCGCACATTTCTGGTGTGGGGCGATCGTTCAATTTCTATCCGACAGGCCATGCGGACCCGGAGGATGGCGTGATTGAGTTGGCGCTGGGTCTGGGGAAGACGATTGTCGATGGTGGCCGGGTATACAGCTACTCACCGGCGTATCCCAAGTCGCCGCCACCGGTTGCCTCGGCACGCGATCAGGTCCAGATATCCCAAAGCACTTTCTGGGCGGTTAACATGGGACGACCACCGGCGCACGATCCGGTCAAGGAAACCGAATACTTGTGCCAGTGCGATCTGGCCCACGCGGAATATGATAACACGCTGCGTTTCGTGGCCTCGACATACGATGCTTCCTCGGACAAGGTCTATCCCGGCGTCGGTCGGGATGGTCCCCGCGTGATCAATTTTGCGCCCATACTGAGGCTCAACGAAGTGCCGCTCAACGACCTGGTCGAACAGATACTCAACGTGAGTGCCGAGGCGCTGGACAGCCCGGTGGAGATAGAGTTCGCCGTTACCCTCGACAAACAACGTGCCCTGCCGGCCCGGTTTGGCCTGTTGCAGGTACGCCCGATGGTCGTTTCGCGCGACGAAATCGAACTGAGCGACGAGGAGATGTCATCCGAAAGCGTCCTGGCGGCTTCGGATCGCGTGCTCGGCAACGGACAACTGACGGACATTCGGGATATTGTGTATGTCATGCCGGATGCCTTCGAGGCGAAACACACACCGGCTATTGCTGCTGAGCTGTCCACTCTCAACCGCTCACTGGTAGAACAGAAACGGCCCTATGTGTTGATTGGATTTGGCCGCTGGGGCAGCAGCGACCCCTGGCTGGGCATACCGGTCGAGTGGGGACAGATTAACGGCGCCCGCGTGATTGTGGAGGCGACTACACCGGAGATGAATGTTGAGATGAGTCAGGGCTCACACTTTTTCCATAACATCACCAGTTTCAGCATACCGTACTTCGCGGTCCGGCACGACAGCCGGTTCAATATTGATTTCGACTGGCTCGCCGGTCAGGAGGAAATCGCCCGCCAGCAGTTCACACGACACGTACGCACAGAGAACCCTGTCACCGTCAAGGTAGATGGTCGCCAGTCTCGAGGAGTGATTGTTCGATGAATCAGAATAATAACAAGTCCATTGATCACCTTCTTGGTCAGCTTCAGGAGCGTGCCAAAGAGCTCAATTGTCTCTATCGTATCGAAGAAATCCTGGCCCAGCAGAACCTGAGCCTGGAAGAGGTTTGTCTGGAGATCATCCAGGCCATACCGCCGGGCTGGCAGTTTCCCGAGATTTGCGTTGCGAAGATAGTTCTTGACGGAAAGACCTACACCTCGGATGGATTCGTGGAGACCGAATGGGTCCTGAGTGCCGACATTGTGCTTCAGGAAATGGTGATTGGCACTATCAGTGTCTACTACACCGAAGAAACGCCTCAGGCGGATCATGGACCCTTCCTCAAGGAAGAGGCCAAGCTGATCAAGACCATCGCCGACCGTCTTGCCCACCACGTGCTCCACCACCGCATGAAGAACGCCATACAGGACTGGGAGTACGTTCGCTCAGACACGTCCCAGAGCGCCGGCGAATGGAATGTTGTCCTCAAGATGCTTCGCAGCACGGATCGCAACCTTTACCTGGCGATCGCACGTAAGATGCTCAATCACCTCTGCTGGAGCGGTGTTCTCGAAGCCGAAAAGCTTATTGAGAATTGCACGGTCACCGAAAGCGACGATGACAATGGGTTCCTGGGGGAGTCCAATCAGCCGCATGTTCGTCGCCCGCTCGCGTTCTCAGAGGAGATGTCGGCAGCGGCCTTCGAGATCGCCGACAAGCATCTGGCCGATGACGAGATCTTCAAGCTCATACACAAGTGGATTCAGGAAGACAAGCTCGGTTTCCTGGTGCAGGTGGTAAACCGCAACCTGACGCTCTCCGAGGTTGCCGACGCTATCCGGCGATACCACTACCTGGCTCCGCCGGAGGAAGAGGAGATTCCTTCTCCCAGTAAGCGTGGCGTGGCAGTGTCGCTGATTCGTCGCTTCCTGTCAGATCAACTGCCTTACATCAACGTTGCGAAGCGGTTCATTGCTGTCCGCGACTTCTACCATTTGATCCAGAATGTCATTTTCTCCACCGAAAGTCACGGTAAGCTCGGTGGCAAGAGCGCGGGTCTGTACCTGGCGGCCCAGATTCTCCGCAAGAAGAGCAGAGAGCACGAACTCCTGCGCAACGTGAAGATCCCCCGCACATGGCACGTGACCTCCGATGTGCTTCTGCACTTCATGCACCACAACAACTTCGATGAGGTAGTGGAACAGAAGTACAAGAGTATCAACCAGGTTAGACTGGAGTATCCACACATTGTTCAGACCTTCAAGACAGCGCGATTCCCGAGCGATATCGTCAAGGGTCTTTCTGTTGCCCTTGATGACCTGGGTGATCGGCCATTGATCGTCCGTTCCTCGAGCCTGCTGGAAGACCGTATTGGTGCCGCCTTCTCAGGTAAGTACAAGAGCCTCTTCCTCGCCAACCAGGGCAGCAAGCAGAAGCGGCTTGATGCACTCATGGATGCCATCGCGGAAGTCTACGCTTCCACCTTTTCGCCGGATCCGATTGAATACAGAGCGCAGCGCGGTCTATTGGACTTTGGCGAAGAGATGGGAATCATCATCCAGGAGGTAGTGGGACAACGGGTCGGTAAGTACTTCCTTCCGGCCTGGGCAGGTGTGGCATTCAGCAATAACGAATTCCGCTGGTCCCCACGTATTAAACGCGAGGATGGGCTGGTCCGCATGGTCCCCGGTCTGGGTACGCGAGCAGTGGATCGGCTGGGTGACGATTACCCGGTCCTCATTGCGCCGGGTCAGCCGAATCTGAAGGTCAATGTCAGTCCTGACGAAACAGCGCGCTATTCACCAGCATATCTCGATGTTATCAACCTGAATACAAACAGTTTCGAGACAGTGAGGTTCGATAAGTTCATCGACGAGGTCCAATACGACTTCCCCGGCCTCAAAGATATTATCAGCGTTTACGAAGACAACCACCTCCGGCGGCCGATGGGGATGAATATCGATTTCGACAAGGATCACCTGGTGGCCACGTTTGACGGCCTGGTCAATCAGTCGCGGTTCGTCAAACGCATGAAGATGATCCTGGATACGCTGCAGGAAGAGCTCGACGCGCCGGTGGATATCGAATTCGCCTCCGACGGGCAGGACTTCTACCTGCTACAGTGCCGACCGCAGAGTTATTCTGATGTTGCGCAGCCATCACCTATTCCGAAGGACGTACCGGAGAAGAAGGTCGTGTTCTCCGCCAATCGCTATGTGAGTAACGGGCGCGTTCCGGATATCACTCATATCGTGTTTGTCGATCCCGATCGCTACTCGCAATTGCCTGATCGCGACACTATGGCCTCCGTTGGTCGCGCCGTTGGACGGCTGAACCAGGTGCTTCCGAAGCGGCAGTTCGTGCTTATGGGACCGGGTCGCTGGGGTAGCCGGGGTGACATCAAGCTTGGCGTCAGTGTTACCTACTCGGACATCAACAACACTTGCTTGCTGATGGA
>WJKG01000137.1 GCA_014729205.1 candidate division GN15 bacterium
ACACACTGAAGTACAACGCCCACCAGAAGGACTATCTCCCGGCCCAGGGGCTGCGGGAACTCCGCGACGCAGTCGCAGAATTCCACCGCCGTCGCGACGGTATCGAAGCGACCGGGAAAAACGTCATGGTCGGACCCGGTTCGAAGGAGCTGATGTTCCTGTTACAACTGGTCTACTACGGTGAACTGCTGGTCCCCAGTCCCTGTTGGGTCTCGTATGTTCCACAGGCCAGGATCATTGGACGAACGGTCAGCATACTCCACACTACCTTTGAAGATCGCTGGCGTATCACCGCCGAGAGTCTGGCTCGACATTGCGAATCCGAACATGACACCTATCGCCCCCGCGTGTTGATCCTCAATTATCCCGGCAATCCGGAAGGTAACTCCTATTCCGCCCAGGAACTGCAACAACTGGCCGAGGTGGCGTCCCAGTATCAGATTATTCTGCTTTCTGACGAAATCTACGGCCAGCTCAATTATAAGGGCGAACATGTTTCAATTGGTCGCTTCTGCCCGGAACGGACCATTATCAGCTCGGGCCTGTCAAAGTGGTGCGGTGCCGGCGGCTGGCGACTGGGCACCTTCACTTTCCCTACCGAATTGGAATGGCTGATGGAGGCTATGGCCGCAGTGGGCAGTGAAACGTTTACGTCGGTAAGCGCCCCGATACAATATGCGTCCGTCACCGCTTTCAGGGGCGGTCCCGAAATTGAAGATTATCTCTGGCACACTCGCCGTATACTCGAAAAGCTCGGCGTGCAGTGCGCGGAGTTACTCAATGATGCAGGAGTCCGCGTGCATCCGCCGGTCGGAGGTTTCTACCTCTTTCTCGACTTTGAGTCACACCGCGAGATGTTAGTCGACCGAGGCATTGTGGATTCGTCCAGCCTGTGCGAGCGTCTACTTGAGGATACCGGGGTAGCGATCCTGCCCGGCGCGGCCTTTAGCCGCCCCCGGGAAGAACTCACCGCAAGGATGGCGTTTGTTGATTTCGACGGTTCTGCGGCGCTGGCCGCCAGCCAGCGCCTCTCGATCGAGGAAGCCCTGCCGGATGATTTCCCGGAGCGTTGGTGCTACAACGTGTTGGAAGCCACCCGCAAAATAATCGGCTGGCTGAACGAAGAGAATGGCTCATAGAACTTGCTTGAGGCTCACGTTACCTGATTCGATTTGATTGAGCTCATAACTGCCTTATGTCTCCATCCCATAAATAGTTGCCAATTAAGACGATAGGACGATCCCCCAAGCTCTGCCGTCTACTACTTAGAAAATAGACAAAAGATAGACAAATCTTAGGCTTTTATGGAACAATCTCAACGTTTAGTCTGTTTTCACCTCATGTCAGGCAGATTGAAGCCGGGCAAATGAAACGAATGCTACAAGGAGAAAAGGTGATGAGAAAAGGTTTGGCTATTGTGTGTGCGTTGGCGGTACTGACTATCGGTGGTACGGCGAGCGCGGAAGGCTCCGGTGTAAGAATCGAAGCCAGAGGTGGGATAGGGCTCCCGACGTTTGATATTGCTGATGTGGCCAAGATTGGTGGCCTGGGCGGCGTTGGTGTCTGGTATACACCCACCGACTCAAAGTGGACATTTGGTGCCGAGGCTGACTTCGGTATCCATCCGGGTGAAGACCTGGAAGTTGGCAGTGCCACGGTCGAGGGTCCCGACGTAAACGTGTATCATCTGATGGGCAAGGCCGGATACAATTTGTATTCGAGCGACGACGGGAAACTGGATGTGATCGCTAACCTGGGCGCGGGAGCCGTGATGTTTGACGTTGACGTGGAAGGCGCTGACATGGAAACATATCTGGCCATCAACGCCGGCGGTAAGATCTACTACGCGTTGTCGTCGCAAATTGACTTTGTGGTCAGTCTGCAGGGTGACATTGCGTTCACCGACAAGGATGTACTCGGCACCGACAACGCCTGGGTCTGGCCCCTGGGTGTCGGCATCGCGATCAAGCTCTAAGTCCTCTAATACTCGATGACAAAAGAGGAAAGGAGGGTATGCGTCAGCATACCCTCTTTGTCTTGTTTCGCGGTGTGCTTTTGCGTTAACGATGCGATGTACTACACCGTCTAGATAGTCAAATCATCACCTTATCGCGGCTCGATTCAAATCTTCTCAATCCCTTACTCGGAGTCAGGATACTCGTCCGTGATAAAGTCGTTGACCCCGAATTCGTAGGTCGACACCTGCTGTAATTCGGTGCCGTTATGACGGTAGAGAGTGAAGCGATCGTATTTCTGCCACATGGCCGCCGCCTTACCTGGTGGGGTGAAGATGGTCGTAGTAGTGTGCTCCTCACGTAGCGCCTCTACGTTGGTCATTGTAGCGTAGCCCAATTTTCGACTGACATTGGCAGTATACTTACCTGTAGCTTGAGCATAACCTTTAACTCCGATCATCACGCCGGTTTCCTTGGTAATGCTGATACCCGACTCTTCCCAGAACAGCTCACTCTGGGAGGCAACTGTGCCCGACACGATCTCTAACTGATTCTCTTGCATCACGCTGGTTTGATTGTAGTTGTAGTATCGAAGTTTGTAGTATGTCTCGCGCTCCAGCCGGTAGAAAGGTGAATTCACCTGCCGCCATCCCTCACGGTCGGCATACTCTTCGTCAGATACCGTGTTGTACGGCAAGAGCACGGCCTTCAATTGAGTAGGTAGGCTTTGGTCCGGCGGAGCATGCAGGCCTGTTAACCGAGGAATCACCGTCTGCTCAGCGCTACTTGCAATCACGGGAACGTCGAGGCAGAGCACGTTGTAGTCGGAGGCGACAGAGTTTTCACCGTGGCACTCCTCATACAAAGTATAGGTACCTGCGGCGAAGTAGGCTCTCTCATGAGGCGCGGTGGCCACCGGCACTATATCGACCAGCTCCCGTGTGTGTATCCCGGGACAACTGCCGTGGGCAACTGAAATTATCCGTGCATCGGAAGCCGGCTCACCAAAGTGCACGAGATCATCTCGAATACAGACCATCTCGCCAGGAGATGGTTGATTTCCGTCGCGAAACATGGCAACTGTGCCCAGGCTCTGATAGCCCTCGGGGGCAATTGCCCGGTAAAAGGCCGCTCTGCTCTCGTAGTCACCCATGTCGCAGTAAGTATCGTAGACGTAACTCTCTGGATAGGCCAGCGGCGGATCATCGGGATCAGCATCGCTGTCGACCTTCACTACCAACACAACGCGATCATGTCCCTCTGCTTCGTCGTCTATGAACGAGCCTAAAGCATACCAGCCTTCCCACGCCCCGGGGAACTCCGGATGGAAGAACTTGAGGGTACCCATGTAGCCACGTGGGTTACCATAATCAGTCCAAAACTTCAGACGAATCTCTCCGAAATCCACCTCTTGATGGTTGTACACGTGAATGGGGATACGCCGTTCGATGCCCGATGCCGCTGAGATCACCAGTTCCGTCTCGCCTTCAACCAGGCCCGACACCACAATGTCACTGCCCGCAACTATGATAGAGGCCACAGAGGGATCACCTGGCTCTACCTCGAATGATGTTGCGTCATCGCTTCCCTCGATTTCATGTACAATGACAGTTTCAGAACCGCCCGGCACAACCGACACTGCCAGTTTATCCACCAGGATCAGACCGGATGTAGCTAGTGAATCATCGGATATAGGCTCTATCGGTGATTCGTTGCCGCAATTTGTAAGGAGCAGGAGACACAAGATTGGAACCAGGTATGCGATCCGATGGCATGAGATCATGGAGTCCTCCTGAGCGTTGAAGACAGCGATGGCAAACCACTCAATATAGCAACATGGGTATATTAATCAATGAAGTTGGTCGTTCATTCGCGGTGGTAGGCGGGACCCCAAACCAACCTGCTACAGGCAGGCTGATTAACGACCATCGATTTTGATTGGAAGCATAACAAAGCTCCCCCGGTTGGACTCGAACCAACGGCCCGCTGATTAACAGTCAGCTGCTCTACCAACTGAGCTACAGGGGAGTGTACAACAAAACTCTGTCCGCCCCGAAGCGTCGCCCGAAGCGGCCCGTATTATACCCCTTTTCGGCAAAATGTCAACGCCTTTTTAGCCCCCCGTCACCGCCAGAACCCACTGTCCCGCCACATACTTACTGTACACAAATCCCCGACCCCACTCCTCGGATTCGTACCTCGTGGAACACAGCCGTAAAATCCTCGTAAAATCACCAGAACGACTACAACAGTTTGGCCCAAGAAACGGAGTTGCCTATGTCCAGAAAACTTACCCTAGCAGTGCTGGCTGTCACGGCCCTCGCCCTGATTGTCGGCGGGTCGTCGATGGCCAAGACGAAGAGCCACGGCTGGCTGGGCGTGTTCACCCAGGAGGTTGAGCCCGAGATCGCCAGGGCGTTTGACCTCGGCGTCAAGTACGGCGCCATTATCAACGAGGTCGTCGAGGATAGCCCCGCCGAAAAGGCCGGCTTGAAAGCCGACGATGTCATAGTCGCATTCAACGAC
>WJKG01000011.1 GCA_014729205.1 candidate division GN15 bacterium
ACGTCACCGCCGTTATGAGCCTGCGAACCGCGGTCGGTGCTGCGCTCTCGCGAAATCTTGCCCTCGGTGCTGCGCTCTCGCGAAATCTTGCCCTTGCTTGCCATTTCGCGGTTGCGCCCCGAGATAGGTTTTCCTATCATTCGGCGGGTAACGCGGCCAATCACAGGCGCCCCTCGAGAATCAGGTTGAGCGGTGTCTTCATCGCCACCTGCATATTCCCGAATCCTCCTTCCGTAAAAACGCTTGATAGGCGGGCGGCGCCGGCCTGAGCGCCCAGGGCGAGACCGACTTCCTCCGAGAGCGAATGGGCACAACACAACACGGTGGAGGCGGAGTAGGAGAGTCTACCAATGGTATTGAGGTTCCCACTCACGTCGTCCTCTGCGAACGGCTCCACCAGCATTACCGCGCCGTCTCTCGCCAGCGCACCGGCCGCATACCGCGCCGCTCCCACTGGATCACCGAGATCGTGAAGGCAGTCGAAGAAGCAGATGAGGTCGTAGTCGGATCCAGGATAGTCCTGGGCACCCATCGCTTCGAACTGCACGCGGTCCGCGACACCGGCCTCTTCGGCGTTCCTTCGGGCTATCTCGATAGATCCCTCGTGGGTGTCGAAACCATAGAAGTGCGACTGGGGATAGGCTTCCGCCATGAGGACGGTGGAGTGTCCGTGACCGCATCCCACATCAGCTACCCGCGCCCCACGCTTCAGTTTCTCCTCTGCGCCATCGAGAGCAGGTATCCACGATTGGACGAGCTGTCCGCGGTACGCGTTTCGGAAAAATGCGGCGGTGCCACAGAAGAGACGACTGTTGTGGTCGCCCCACGGGACACCATTGCCGGTACGGAAGGCACCAACCGCCTGTTCTTCGTCGAACCACATTGACGCCGGTATCTCCCACGCCGTGGGCATGAACACCGGGCTATTGTCGTTGGCCAGTACCTCCGCCTGCTCCGGTGAGAGCTCGTACGTCCTGGTTTCGGCATGGTACATGATGTAGCCGGCTGCCGCCTGGCTGTTCAGCCATTCGCGCACGTAGCGCTCCGCACATCCCGACCGCCGTGCTACAGCGACCGAGGAAAGCGGCCCCCCGCCATTCATGGCCTTGTAGAGTCCGAGGCGATTCCCCAGGCTGATCATGACTCCACCATATCCGGCGGCCAGATCCTCAACAGCCTTCCCAACAAACAAATCGAGCTTCGTTTCATCGATTCTCATCTCACTATCCTCCTCAGGAAAGTATTTCTGAACGTGATGGTAAGATACAGGTTGCCTCCTACGGGCATAAGAGTCATACTGGACAGCACCGGGTCATTCGAGCCATAGGAGAGGAGGAACGTTTGCCTTCCGCCGAGAAAACCCACGTCAGCCTGCTCTCGCTCCCGGATGTCATGCTCTCAACACTCGTAGGCCTCTACGACATTCTTAACTGTTTCGAAAACCTCGGACGTTTCGATGAGGCCGTGCCTATTCGCAATCCCTTTCAAGTGGAAATCGTATCATCTTCCAAGACCGGCACTGATACCGCCAGCGGGCTGGCAGTTCCCGTTCACAAGACCCTCGCCGAAGTCGAGGATACGAGCGTCGTAATCGTGCCCGCCCTCGCCGTCCAGGGCACAGCGTGGGAGAAGGGCCGCTATCCGGAAATGGTGCGCTGGCTGAAATCCATGCACCGCCGTGGCGCCCTTTTGTGCTCCGCCTGCTCCGGCGTGTTGCTGCTCGCCGAGACGGGGCTCCTTGATGGTCACGATGCCACGGTACACTGGGCAAACGCGAACACCTTCCGCGCCAACTTTCCAAAGGTGCGGCTGCGTCTGGAGAAAACACTGGTGTCGGCGGGTGGGCGACAGGAATTCATTATGTCAGGCGGCTCAGCCTCCTGGCATGACCTCGTACTCTATCTGATAGCGCAGCAACTCGGTCCCCGGGTAGCTCAAGCTATCGCACGGTTCACATTGCTCCAATGGCATGTGGAAGGCCAGGCGCCCTATATACCCTTCAGCCCGCCGATGGAACATGACGACAGCATTGTGCTGAACGCACAACGATGGCTCGAAGACAACTACACGACCGATACAGCCATCGATGATATGGTCAACAGATCGGGTCTGGCTGAACGAACCTTCAAGCGCCGGTTCAGAAACGCCACGAACTGTGCCCCGATCGGCTA
This sequence comes from candidate division GN15 bacterium, assembly GCA_014729205.1. Taxonomy (GTDB): domain Bacteria; phylum Zixibacteria; class MSB-5A5; order GN15; family FEB-12; genus WJKG01. The sequence goes on from WJKG01000011.1 coordinate 2,172, forward strand.
CGTTCAGCATCTGAGGGTTGAACAGGCAAAGCGTCGCCTGGAACTAAGCGATCAGTCGGTTGACGAGATCAGCTGGGAGGTGGGCTACGAAGATCCGGCGTTCTTCCGGCGGCTTTTCAAACGGATCACACAAATGACCCCCGGAGCCTATCGGAAGAGGTTTCGGGTACCCGAATTGACCCGTTCATAGCCCAGGGGTCGTGGCTGGAGTGGACTCTTCCCGCGGCACCAGCGTCTCGGACGCACCTGCTGGGGCCGCCGTGGGCCGTTGATGACCGCCAAATAGTAGGTTGGTATGTTTCCGTGTCGAGCGTCGGTTCCGTGGTGAATGCCGCAAGGAGATGCCGGTGCGATCTCCAGTAGCTGCCAGTTCCCGGCCAACGGTTCAGGGCAGAAAGCGAGCTCGTGAAAGCAGGTCGCGCCTCCGCTGGAGTCGTGTGTCTGTTCCTCGGCCCGGACCCTTGTGAAACGGGACGGGCTTGTTTAATCCGCGCTGTGAAGGTTTCATGGTCTCGCGTGGCGACAAAGCCC
>WJKG01000138.1 GCA_014729205.1 candidate division GN15 bacterium
GTTCCTGTCTGATAAGTATCGGGACGAGGGAGTTTTCGTTGCGGCCCGACGGATTTTCGATATGGCGGGGGTGGGTTATCGTCAGTTGATACCGTTGCACCAGCGGCTGGAATTGCTGATGATCCCCGACAAATGACCCTCTCGGCAGGCGTTTTCAGTTCAAAACCAGTCCAATTGACAAGCGGGGAAACCTTTTTGTTGCCTCTTTGTTTCAGTCGATTAAAATAGTCCATATTTCACTGGAATAATCACGCACAAAACCGTGATAACGGGAGATCTTCAGTATGACCAAGACCAGGGAAGACGTACTTCGGATGATCGATGAGGCCGGGGTACGCTATATCAGACTGTGTTTTACGGATATTCTGGGCCGGATCAAGGGGATGTCAATCACGCGCCAGGAGATTGAACAGGTGCTGGATGAGGGCCAGGGGTTTGATGGCTCTTCGGTGGAGGGATTCGCTCGAATCGAGGAATCGGACCTGATGGCCATGCCTGATCCGCGCACGTTCCGGATTATTCCCTGGGATGTTGCCGGCGAGAAGGTGGCGATGATGTTCTGCGATATTACTCATGCAGACGGGACACCTTACGACGGGGATCCGCGCTGGGTGCTGAAGCGGAATCTGCAGAAGCTGGAGAAGCAGGGCTGGACGTACTATGTTGGTCCGGAGATCGAGTATTTTTATTTCGCCAGTGACGAGTCACCGACGATACTGGACCGCGACGGGTATTTCGATATGGGTACCTATGACCGCGGTTCGCAGGCGCGCAAGCAGACGGTGGCGGCACTGGAGCGGATAGGTATCCAGGTGGAGTGTTCGCACCACGAGGTGGCACCCTCGCAGCACGAGATCGACCTGAAATACCAGGAAGCGCTGGTGATGGCGGACTTCGCGCAGGTATACCGTTTCGTGGTCAAGCAGGTAGCGCTGATGAACGACATGTATGCCACTTTCATGCCCAAGCCGATCTATGGCGAGAACGGCAACGGCATGCACTGCCATATGTCGCTGTTCAAGGGGGACAAGAACCTCATGTACAGCGCCAAGGATGCTTATCACCTGTCGCCGATGGCCAAGCAGTTCACGGCAGGTATTTTGAAGCATATACGAGAGTTTACGCTGGTGACCAACCAATGGGTGAATTCATACAAGCGACTGGTACCGGGATACGAGGCGCCCTCGTACATCAGCTGGGGCCGTCGGAATCGCTCGAGCATGATCCGGGTGCCGCTGTACCAGCAGGGTAAGGAACGGGCGACGAGAATCGAAGTACGTTCTCCGGACCCGGCTGCCAATCCGTACTTGACATTTGCCTGTTTGCTGTCGGCGGGTCTGAAGGGTATCGAGAAGAAGTACAAGCTGCCGGAACCGGTTGAGGAGAATATTTTCCGGATGGATCCGGAGACCAAGGCCGGGCTGAAGATCGAGGAATTGCCGAATTCGCTGGAGAACGCCATTCGAGCGCTGGAGCAGTCTGAGCTGGCGCGTGAAACGCTGGGTGACCATGTCTTCTCGAAGCTGATCGAGAACAAGCTGCTGGAATGGGAGGAGTACCGGATCCGAGTCAGCGGGCAGGAGATCGAGAAGTATCTGCCGATGCTGTAGACAAGAGAATCTCAGTCTATGAATGGGCCGGTGCACTCAGCGCCGGCCTTTTTTGTTGCGGCAAAGCTGTCATAGGTGGTTATCTTGCAGTATGTGGGCCCTTTGGAGAACAGCGCAGATCAGGTCCTGCTTGCTGGCCAGGGCAGCTTTGGTTGTCCTGGTGATGCTGGCGGCGTGTGGTGATTCCGGTACTGATTCGAACGAACCGCCGTTCGTCCCTGAGGATGCTTCGGAGGCGCTGTTCGTGCAGGCTGGTGCCAGCGGCGATGGTGACTGGCGGACGCCATTGGGTTCGGTTCAGGCGGCGCTTGATCAGGCCGAGCTGGACAGCACAATCAAGCTGGTGTATGTGGCTGTGGGGGAGTACCACGAGTCGGTTGTTGTCAGCAGTGCGATTAAGCTTATCGGGGGCCGGGACCCGCAGAACGAGTGGTTGCCGACCGATGTGGATTCGACCGTGATTCGCGGCAGGAGAATCGAAGGGCAGCCGGTGACGGTAATGGTGAGGGGTGTGCCCGACCTGGTGGTTCTGCAGAACCTCAGCATCTATGCACCGGATGCCAAAGGGCCGGGGGAAAGCCCAGTGGCGGTGTTCTGTCTGGGCAGCGCTCAGGTGGAACTGAAGAGTAATCACATTGTGGGAGGGGTTCCGGGCGATGGCGGCGATGGTGCACCAGGTACAGCAGGCGAAGACGGATTTGGTTTGGGCGACACGCAGGGTTATCTGGGAGCGCCGGGCGGTGCCGGTGGAGCCGGGGGGACGGCGGCACAGGAACCCGAGTGGGGTGCAAGCGGCCTCTGCTCCGATGGAAGTGCCACCGGCGGCAATGGCGGAGCGCCGGGCGAGGATCCGCTGGCGGGGCAGCCGGGTCCGGGTGGAGACGACGGCGCGGCCGGCATTGGGGGGCGAACGGAGTTGAGTATCGACAGCAGCGGGACGGTTCCTCGCATTCACGTGCTTGCCGGCGGTGATGGTGGCGATGGCGCCGATGGCTGCGGCGGTGGCGGTGGTGGGGGGCACGCGATGTGTTCGCCCGATGTTCCCGGTGGTGCCGGTGGTCATGGTGGTAGCGGCGGCCAAGGAGGTGCGGGAGGCGGCGGTGGCCAGGCTGGCGGGTGTTCGATCGGTGTCATGGTGTATAGGTCGCTGGTTCGCCTGCAGGACTGCCTGATAGAGGTGCAACCCGGTGGTGACGGTGGAGATGGCGCTACGGGTGCGATCGGCGGCCTGGGCGGTGACGGTTTTGTCGGCGAGAGTATTGCAGGCTGTTCCGGCGGCAATGGTGGCCGTGGTGGTGACAGGGGACAGGGTGGTCACGGAGGCGGTGGTGCCGGTGGCTGGTCGGTTGGGGTGGTCGTGTACGACGCCAACGAACTGGAGCAGGACAATGCGGTGTATCGTCTATCGCTTGGCGGGCAACCCGGGCGAGGTCCGGGCGCCGGTGGGGAGACAGGTTTCTCGCAGCGCACGGCGGTGATTCGATGACATCTTGCGGACTGCGGACTCGGTCCGGCTGGTCTAAGGGGCTTGCATACGTGGACCGATCTGTGTATGTTGTAATGAGATCTGAGGGCGAACCCTAAACACGAAGAGGGGCACATGGCTAATCGCGTTACCAGACTGCTGACAATTGCCATACTGGTTGTTGTCGGAACGTTCGTTACCTTCTCCTGCAACTCTGAGAACGAGCCACTGACGGGTGAAGACCCGACGAATTCGCATCAGCTGGACACTGTCTCTGACAATATAACGGATACGTTGGTGGATACTCTCGTTGATACTATAGTAGACACGTTGTCGGATACTCTCGGCGACACGGTGTGGGACACTGTCCCCGACGGACCATTCGTGCCTGAGATCGTCGATCCGGTGGAGTTGATGGAATCAGGTGTGCTGTATGTTGCTGTTGGTGGTTCGGGAGATGGCTCTGAGCAGTCGCCGATGGGTTCCATTCAACAGGCGCTGGATTCGGCATCGCATGATAGTGCAATCAATCAGATTGCCGTGGGGATGGGGAATTATGATGAATCGCTGACGATTTCTACCTCGATCGAATTAGTTGGGTCACGAGTGCCGGGCGAAAACTGGCGCAGCTATCGCTATGTGGCTACGACTGTACGCGGTGGCCAGATCGATGGGCGGAGTGTGACGATGGTGTGCGATGAGCTTGCATCCGTGGTGTCGATCTTTGCGATTGAGTTGGAAAGTGCCGATGCGGTCGAATCAAGCAGGAGTTCGTATGGGATTATTGCCTCAACGGTGAATGAACTGGGCCTGACTGATGTAATGATTTGGGCGGGGGATGGTGCCGACGGGCTGCTGGGCGATTCAGGCCTGCCAGGTGAGGACGGCGAGGACGCGGCAGGGCCTTATGAGCTGGTTCCAGATTACCTGGTTCCAGATTACCCGGTGCCGGGTGGAGCCGGTGGTGATCACGAGTACTGCCTTCAAGTGGACTGCGCTGATACCAGCAATCCCTTCTGTTTCTGTTACACGCTGGCCGGCACGGCAACGGGCGGGCACCCGGGATGGTCCTCGCCGATGGATTCCGGTGGTGGAGGTGCGGGGAGCGCGACTATTGAGGGCATAGACGGTGAAGCTGGTGCCGATGGTGAACCGGGCAATCCCGGTCTCGGCGGCGCGGCGGACCTGCAGTTAGTTATGGAAGCAGATGTTCCGGTTTTACATGTGGGCTACGGGGGTCCGGGGCACAGAGGCGGATACGGTGCCGGTGGCGGCGGGGGAAGCGGCGCTCGGGCACGTCTCCGTCCCAATCTGTGGTGTGGTGGTATGGAATGCGAACCCGGCCAACATGGCTCGCCCGGTGGAGCTGGCGCATCAGGCGGTACCGGCGGTACAGGAGGCACAGGTGGTGGTAGTTCGGTATGTGTTCTGATTGGCTCGGGTACGCTGACAATGACGAACTGTGCGCTGGTCTCGGGATACGGGGCAGATGGCGGGCCAGGTGGATTGGGGGGGCCCGGTGGTCGAGGTGGCGCTGGTGGTGAGCCGATCCCCCCCCCGCCGTCTCCCGGTGGTCATGGTGGCGA
>WJKG01000003.1 GCA_014729205.1 candidate division GN15 bacterium
ACTCATATTCCGATGAAGACCGCTCGCTCGCCAGCTTGGTGGTTTCACAGGCCGCTCTCCTCTTCGAACGCGAGCGCTCCTTGCTAAATGCCACCCGGCTGCTCACCATGGGTAACATGATCTCGGAAATCTCCCACGATCTGCGCAAACCACTCACTTCCATCAAGGGCGGCCTGCAAATTCTCCGGCAGAAAATGACCGATATCGACAAACTCCAGGCTTTTCAACTGGCCAACGAGGAAGTCCATCGCATGAACGAACTCGTCCGCGAACTGGTCGACTTCTCCAACCCCAACAAGTACCAGACCGAAAAGGTAGACCTGCGGCACCTGGTCGACCGCGCAGCCGATCTGGTAGGCCCCGACCTTCGCCGCAAGAATATGACCTTCTCAGCCGAGTACGAAGACACCGACTGGGAGTGCATTGTTAACAAAAACCAGATTCTCGAAGCGCTCCTCAACCTCTTCATCAATGCCGCCGATGCTACCGACGACAAGGGCTCACTGACCGTCACCGGTCTGATCGAACAGCCGGAACACAAAAAGGACAAGTACCTCGCCCTGCGCATCACTGATACCGGCAAGGGCATTGGCAAGGAAGACCTCAGCCGTATCTTCGAACGTTACTACACCACCAAGGAAACCGGCACCGGATTGGGCCTCTCCGTGGTCGAACGCATCATATCCGCCCACTCCGGCACTATCTCCGTCTCTTCCGAACCCGGAAAAGGCACCAGCTTCACACTCTATTTCCCGTTGCCTGCCTGATCTCTAAACCGCGTGCGAGCCGAATGCACACGTGCGAAATGAATATCACCTGTGCAGCCACTTGCCGCAAATGAGCAAGAATTAGTAAGATCGCGCTTGATTTTGCCATCATACTGCCGATAATTAGGGCAATAGGAAATACACATGGCAAAACAGAAGACCAAAATACTCGTTATCGATGATGACCCGAAGGTCGCTTGGATCCTCTCCGAGGGGCTATCCAACAAATTCGAGTTCGTCTCCGCGCGTGATGGAATGACCGGTCTGCAGATGGTCTCCACCGAGAAACCCGACCTGATCCTGCTGGACATCAAAATGCCCGGCATGAACGGTATCGAGGTACTCGAAAAGCTCAACAAGAGCAACGAACGACCCGAGGTTATCATGGTTTCCGGCCACGGTGACACCAACTACGTCGTCGAATCCATCAAGCTCGGCGCCGCCGAATTCGTCAATAAACCGTTCGATGTCCAGGAAATCGAAATCCACATCAACGGCGTACTCGAACGCAGCCGCCTCAAACGCGAGGTCCACGAGCTCAAGGGCGAACTCGAAAGCAAGAGCGTCTATGCCGACTTCATCGGCGACTCGGACGCCATGCACCGCGTCAAGGAACTGATCGAACAGGTCGCCGATTCGGAGCTGACCGTCCTCATCCGGGGTGAGTCAGGCACCGGCAAAGAAATCGTCGCCCGCTCTTTACACCAGCTCTCGAGCCGCAAGAAACAATCGTTCATCAAAGTCAACTGTGCCGCTATTCCGCGAGACCTGCTCGAGGCCGAGCTGTTCGGCTACGAAAAGGGAGCCTTCACCGGTGCTCACAAGACCAAGCAGGGAAGGTTTGAGCTTGCCCACAAAGGCACCATGTTCCTCGATGAAATCGGGGACATGCCCCTCGAACTCCAGTCTAAACTGCTGCAAGTCCTTGAACAACAGGAGTTCGTCCGCGTTGGAGGTATTCACACCATCAATGTCGACACCCGTATCATCTGCGCTACCAACCGCAATCTCGAAGACGCCATCGCCAAACAGGAGTTCCGCGATGACCTCTTCTACCGCCTCAATGAGATCACTCTCGCCTTGCCGCCCCTGAGGCAACGACCCGAAGATATCCCGCTGCTGACTAACTTCTTTATCGAGAAGTACAATCGCCTCTATGAGAAGCAATTCGACCGCATGTCAGCTCAGGCGATCGAACGCCTCACCAGCTTCGCCTGGCCCGGCAATGTCCGTCAGCTCGAAAATATGATCAAACAAGTCGTGGTCCGTAACGATGAGAACATCGTCGGTGAACTCCTGTCCGCCGCCGGTACCCGACCCATGCCGCACGGCTCGGTAGCTGGAACTCAGCCCGGCGCCGCAACTACGCATGAGGACCCGCTTCCTGCCGACAACTATTCGCTCAAAGAACGCATCGGACGTCTCGTTGCTCGGGAAGAAAAGCGCATCATCGGCGAAGTCCTCGGCAAGACCAACTGGAACCGACGCAAAGCGGCTGAAATGCTGGAAATCAGCTACCGCTCTCTCCTCTACAAGATCAAAGACTACAATCTCAACGCAACCGACTAACTCCGGAATAACTCCCACTACCACTTTTCCACATGGTGTGGATAACCAGGCGCTGTGTTGGCTGCCTCCATCTTGGCGGTGAAGGAGAACATACATAAATGTGCAAGAAATGAACATTTATAGGCATAGTTGGTCATATTTGGAGTTATCCACACTTTCTCAAGTCCAGCGATTACTACTTGCTGACTCGTTGCTTTACATGAACTTAACATCTCTCTTAGAGCAGCTTGGTGCTCTCTACCCGGAAAATACTGCTCGATCTGTGTCCAGTTCTTATCGGGGAACGATTATTGCTGCTCATAAAGTGATCAGAATCTTGTGTGTTGGGAAATTGGTATGCGAGGATCAATTCAGGTGCAAGACAAACCTACTAACGGATTTGCCTTCACCCACGCGGTTTTACAGGAGCTTAAGCGCGCCGAGCGCTACAGCACCTTTCTGTCGTGTGGGCTGCTTGAATTGGGCTCATTGGCCGACCAACATCAGGTAAGTCCCGAGCAGCTCATTCAGGCCGTCAGCGAACACGTACGCCACAATGTACGCGAGGTTGACTCTGTGACCGCGCTCGACAACCAGCGGCTTGCCTTCCTGTTACCGGAAACATCACGACAGGGGGCCGAGGTGGCGATCAGTCGCATGAGCGATGTGATCCGCCGACGAGTGGCCGAATTGACCGAAAAGCAGGTCGATGATTTCATACCGCTCAAAGTTGCCTCGTTCCCGGACAGTTCCGGTACCAGGACTATTAAGGAATTCCTGAAAGAGATCGGAACGCTATCGTCATAGCATTCCCGTTTTTCTTTACCTCCCATTCTCAAAGAAGGTTGTCTGACCCCTCCGGACGACCTTCTTCCTTTTTGTGCCCAAACAGCCACCTTCACTACCATATCGCCACATCACGCCGCTCTGTCAGACGCCTACCGTCCGCGAAGGGCCCTCGTCCACACCACCCACTTGACATCCAGAACCCGGATTAGTATTGTACATTTATATCCATTTTCTGTGCACAGGGAGAATCTACCATGAAGACCAATCGACTTCTCTATGGCGTCGTGGCCCTGTCGTTGATGGTAGCAGCTTGGGGATGCAGCGATGACGATAATGCCAATGACAGTGGTCTGGGACCGCAAGCGGGCTCGTCCGGGGTAATCCTCGTTGAGGTGCTCAACGAGAGAGATGATCCCGTTGTCGGGGCCCTCGTTATGACCAACCCGCCTACGATCCGGGACACGACAGGATCGCTCGGGACAGTGATGCTCGAAGAAATCCCCGTAGGGACCTATCAGGTTATTGCCTCAAAACCGGGCTACGGTGCCGGCAGCAAAGCCTGCCGGGTCTCGGCCGATGATCCCGCCAACCTGGAGATTGATCTCGAACGCGGCTCGTTCATCGGACCCAATGTCCAGATCGATTACTCCTACTACCCTCGTAGATATTCCTACATCGACACTACGGACATATCCGCCTCGATCATCGATGATGTCGATCCACCCGAGTCACTAACAGTGGTCTGGAGCAGCGATGTAGACGGCATTCTGCTCGAACCAACGCTACCAGCCAGCGGCCTCACAAGCCTTGTTACCGATGAACTCTCGCTCGGTCGCCATGTCATCAGTCTGGAAGCTACGGACAAAGACAGCCTCCTCGGACTCGATACCGCCATTGTCGACATCGTTTCGTTTCAACCAAATGTGTATATCACCCGGCCCTACTATGGTCAGTACGGTCCCGGTGATACCCTTGAGTTCAAGGCCCTGGTGCGAGATCACGAGAGTGACCATGACCAGATCGAGGTTACTTGGACCAGCGACCTCGACGGCGAGTTGCATTCCGGCCCACCCGACGCCTATGATACATCGCGCTTCACAAGTGCCGTTGCCACCAAGGGAATCCACACAATTGAAGTCAAAGCCACCGATCACGATGGCAACACTGCCTACGACACCACGTCCGTCAGGGCAGTGCTTCCCACCGTGTCCCATCTCACATCAGTGGAATCCGAGTACGGAGCAGTGACCCTTCGATGGACACGTAATCCCGACCAGGACTTCGACCGCTATGTCATCTACCGGGACTGGGGATACTACTTCTACCCGGATTCCATCGGGGTCGTCACGGATCAGGACTCACTCGCTTTTGTCGATGACAATGTCACCCTCGGCAGAACGTATATCTACAGCATCGGGGTTGTAGACACCGCCGGCAACTCCAGCCGAAGTCCGGTCGACTCTGTCATCGCGGGCACGTACCTCGATTACACCGGGGAAATCACCCGCATGATGGCCGACACCCTCCGTGATCTGATCTATCTGCTGGACAGATCATCCAGTAAGCTGGTAGCAATCGATCCGGCCACCGAACAGGTCCAGGAGTCTATCGTAGTAGGCAGCTATCCCACGGATATGGACGTCGACGCCACCGGCGATACCATGTACATCGCCAACTTTGGCGGCACCGAGATCGCCGTCGTCGACCTCGAGTCCATGACCAAGGCCAGGAGCATCTTCGTCCAACAGAACCCATACCGGCTCGAATGCGGCCCTCAGGGGCGATTGGTCTACTGCGAAGAGGACCAGTGGTGTGACATCATATTGATCGACACCGAAGACGGTTCGGAACTGGATGTTGCCGGCTGGGGTGCCTATCAGCCGGACCTGGAAATGTCACTGGATCGTATGTCTGTCTACGCCGGTGAGTCCGGGACCTCCGGTGGCAGCATCTATCGTTGGGACATAACCGGAGATTCCCTGCACATGATCGATGAGACCCCAGGCTACGGATACTATTATCCCCATCGGTATCTCCAGATGGACAGAAACGGGCAATACCTGTATTACTACAACCACAAGATCAACGCCGGTATACTCAGTAGCGTCATCGGTACACTCCCCAAACGCATTTATGTACTCAACAACGCCGGTACGGTCATCCTGACATCCGCCGGTCTTGTGGACACCGAGACTCTGCAGACCATTCAATCCATGAACACGCCCGGGGCAGTTGCTGCCTTTACACCCGATGATACCAAATTGTATATGTATGATGATGACTCCGAGAGGATCTACATCATACTGGTCGGTGATGACTAACCCCCAATGTTTGACTCATTGCCAGGGAACAGACGACCCGCCCGCAATTGGCGGGTCGTTTGCCATTTGTCTCGTTCGTCCTCACTAAACAGTATGCCAACACCTCGCTACACGTTTTTTTCTGTATCCTGACAGCCATCTCCTGCGTATCTTAAGGCAGACAATCAACCCCCGTCGCCACCAGGCGGGATAACCGCACTCTGACCGGAGCAGACACGTGAGACAGCCCTCCATTAGCTGAAGCCACCCGCTCTATTCACGGAGCCAGTTGCAGCCTGACGCCACCTTTGCCATCGAGCGCCCATGGTGCCGTCTACATATGGAGGAAATTATGTCTACCAGTCCGCTTCTTGTCGCCAAAGACCTATCGCTCCACATCGCCGGCCGTCGGCTCTTCTCAAATCTCTCGTTCAGTATTGCTCCGGGCGAAGTTCTCGCACTCGCCGGTGCCAATGGCTGCGGTAAGTCCACGCTCCTCAAGCTGATCGCCGGCCAGTCCCTGTCCACCGAAGACTTCTCACTCGATGGTGACCTCCGTTGCTCCTCCGAGGCGGCTCCCGTGCTCCTGCCGCAGTTGGTTACTTCCGGCGAATGCAGACCCTATTCGGCAGCCACCAACAATCACCGGCAATTGGGCCGAGCCAAGCGACTGCTCGTCGACCTGGGCTTCCCACCCGACAGCGAAATGCCATCCGAACGGCTATCCGATGGTCAGCGCCAGAAACTCGCCCTGGCCGAGGTGCTCACCAGCGATGCCAATCTGCTGCTGCTCGATGAACCCACCAACTACCTCGACATCGATGGGCTACTCACCTTCGAAAGCTACCTTGCCCGGCTCAAGCGCCACGGCTCCGGCATGATTCTGGTCACTCACGACCGAGCCCTCTCAGATATGCTCGCCGACCACACCATCCTGATCACCACGCACGACATCTACAGCACCCCCGGCGGTTACTCTGCTGCCTGGTCGGTACGATGTGCCGATATGCAGAGCCGCAAGGAGCGCTCAGCCTCTATCCGTCGCCAGATCGCTAAACTGGAGGACGATTCCCGGCGAAGGATGAATTGGTCGGCCCAGAAAGAACGGACCAAGACCGGCGCCAAGCTGGGGAAGGGGTTCATCAGCCACCGCGCTGCGAAACAAGCCAAACGCTCCAAAGCCATCCAGCAGCGCGCCGAGCGCGAAAAGGAACGCTTGCAGCAAACCAAACCGTTCGTTCCCAAGCAGATCACGCTCAGCGCCCCCGAATACCGGGTTGCTAACCGCGACGTCTTCAGCCTGCACGAGATATCGTTCGCGTACCCGACCCAGGAACAACCCTGTCTTGTAAACGCCACCCTGACCGCCACCACCCGCGACAAGCTCTGCCTGATGGGTGCCAACGGTTCCGGCAAGACCACTCTCTTGCGCTTGATCACCGGTGAATTGCAGCCTGTCAGCGGCGAGTGCCGATGTCATCCCGACATCAAGCTTACCTATCTCCAGCAGGGGCTACAGGATTTCTTCGAGCCGGGAACGCTGTTGGACAACTTCGCCGATTGTCATGCCGATGAAACCACCGTGCGCATCTGGCTCGGGCAGGCTCTGCTTCGCAAAGACAAGCCGCAACAGCCGATCGATACTCTCAGCTATGGTGAACTGATGCGGGCTGCGGTCGTCAAGTGCCTGCTGATGCGTTCGGAGTTCCTCCTACTTGATGAACCTACGTCGCACCTCGATGTCGAGTCTATAGAGGTGATCGAACAGATCCTCAGCGACTTCCCCGGTGGCTTCCTCATTGTCAGTCACGACCGACGGTTCGTTCAGGAGGTAGGGCAGAGGCTGTACGTACTCAACAACTCCAGCCTCACCCTCGCTTAGCCCTGTGACAGATCCGCTTATCTGCTCTGCAGGCCCCTCATGGCCTGCCCGAGCCCCTGTAGCCTTGACCTGCCCTTCTCGCTGCTCTATCATGTCGGTATACAAGCAGCGTAAACCCGGGAGGCATACGTGAAATCAACGATGCACCGTCGCCTGACAGCACTACTGTTTGCTCTCTTCTGCGCAAGCGCAGTAGATGCCCAGACCGCGCCCGATACCTCAACACAGACCATCGGTAGTATTCCCGTGCCCGAGGGTTGCATACGTATCAGCCAGGATTCCGGCACCTTCGGCGCGTGGCTCAGGAATCTCCCGCTTGAGCCGCCGTCGGAGCCCATCCACCTTCACAACGGCAAAGAGAAACCACTGCAACGGGCGCTGTATCGCGTGATCGATCTACCAATCGGCGACAGGGACCTGCAACAGTGTGCCGATGCTGCCATCCGCCTCCGAGCCGACTTTTTGCGGAGCGTCGGGCGTGCTGAAGATATCGCCTTCACCTTTACCAGTGGCGATACCGCACGCTACAGCAAGTGGGTCAGGGGCTACAGGCCGGTCGTTCGTGACAACTCGGTATCTTGGGAGAAGACCCACCGGCCGGACTCATCGGACTCAACCTACCATCACTACTTGCAGACTGTCTTCACCTACGCCGGGTCGTACTCACTTTCCAGGGAACTGTCGAAGGTGGACAGCATCCACAATGTGCAGCCGGGCGATTGCTTTATTGAGGGAGGCTTCCCGGGGCATGTTATCATGATTGTCGATATCGCCATTGACACTACCACCGACGACAGGCTGTTGCTGTTAGCGCAGGGGTTCACCCCGGCGCAGGACATCCACGTGATCCGCAACCCGTTCGACGATGAGTTGAACCCGTGGTACGTCGCGGGGAAGGGGACCGGCCTTCTGACTCTGGAGTGGTCCTTCCTCTGGTCCGACCTTTATCGCTTTCGCTGACCACCGGGTGCCGCATCCCTATGGGAAGGGCTCTTCTGTTCTTATTGTCGTACAACCAAATCGTGTGATCTCAACACAACACGCACACTGAGTACCACCTGTGTGGTGGTCCGAGGCTTGCCTCGGGAAACTCTCAAACAAAAAAACCGGGAAGACCATCAGGCCTTCCCGGCTACGAACACTCGTTTAATCTCGCCCTACCAGCCCGTCAACTGCTCGAGGTTCTTATTGATCTTCTCGATCCGCTCCTTGAAATCCTCACGCTTGGCCTTCTCCTTCTCCACCACATCGGCGGGCGCATTCTTCAGGAAATCCGCATTACCAAGCTTCTTGGACTTCTTCTCCAGTTGACCCTTCAGGTTCGTCAACTCCTTCTCCAGTCGCTGACGTTCCACATCAACATCGATCAACCCCTCCAGCGGCACGAATATCTCCGCACCCGAGATAACCGCCGAAGCCGACAACGCCGGCTTCTTCACATCGGTACCCGCATGCAGGTTCTCCACCCGCGCCAGCGAGCGGAAGTAGCCAATATTCTTCTCCAGCAGCCTGCCGAAATCCGGCTCCTTGACCCGCACGTACAGATCAGAGCGCTTGCCCGGCGGCACATTCAACTCCGAGCGCACAGAACGCACACCGTTGACGACCGCCTGGATCTGCTCCAGCGAAGCTTCCAGGTCGTCGTCCTTGAAATGCCCATCTGAGCTCGGCCACGCCGCAAAACAGACTGTGTCGTCTGACTCCCAGTCGTGATCCATCAGGTCGAAATAGATCTGCTCGGTCACAAACGGGATGAACGGATGCAGCAACCGGATGATATTGCTCAACACGTAGCAGGCTACCTGAAGCGACCCCTCGCGGATCTCCTGGTCCGGCTGATCCGGCTTGATCAGCTCCACATACCATGAACAGTAGTCATCCCACACGAAACTATACAGCGTCTTTGCTGCCGCGAACAGTCGGAACTCACGGAACGATTTATCGACCGACTCAATCGTCCGATCCAGCCGCGAGAGAATCCAGCGATCGAAAAGCACCAGGTCGGATTCATCCACTTTTGTTACCTCGGGGATACGATCACCCATCCGAAGCTTCAGGAATCGCGCCACCTGGTAGAGCTTGTTGACGAAATTCCGCCCGATTTCAAATGTGTTCTTGGCGATGCACGGATCCTGGCCGTCCGGTGTCGTCAACACCAGCGACATGCGCAGCGCATCCGCCCCGTACTTGTCGACAATCTCCAGCGGGTCGATCCCGTTGCCGAGCGACTTGGACATCTTGATACCATTGGCATCGCGAACCGTACCGTGAATGTACACATCGGAGAACGGTGCATCGTTCATGAACTCATAGCCGGCCATGACCATCCGCGCTACCCACAGGAAGATGATCTCCGAGGCAGTACTGAGCACCTTGGTGGGGTAGAAGCGCTGCAGATCGTCCGTCTTCTCCGGCCAACCCATGGTTGAGAACGGCCACAGCCACGAACTGAACCAGGTGTCCAGCACATCCTCCTCCGGCAGAAGCGATTTCGGATCATACGGCGCGCATTCCTCAGCCGTCGGACGTTCCTGCGAGACAAACACCGTCCCGTCCTCGGCGTACCAGGCCGGTATCCGGTGTCCCCACCACAATTGGCGCGAAATACACCAGTCGCGGATATTCTCCATCCAGTGCAGGTATGTCTTCGACCAGTAGTCCGGATGGAACCGAATCTTGCCACTCTTGACCGCCTCGATCGCCGGCTCGGCCATCTCTGCCATCTTGACAAACCACTGCTCGGACAGGTACGGCTCGATAATTGCCTTCGTCCGATAACACGTCCCAACCGAGTGCGTATAGTCCTCGGTCTTGGCCAGCAGCCCTTTCTTCTCCAGCTCGGCCACGACCTGCTTGCGCGCATCGAACCGATCCATTCCCTTGAACTTGCCGGCATTCTCGTTAAGCGTACCGTCGATATTGAGAATGTTTATCTCTTCCAGATCATGACGCTTCCCGATTTCGAAATCGTTCGGGTCGTGTGCCGGAGTGACTTTCACACATCCCGTCCCGAATTCCGGATCGACAAAGCCGTCCGCCACCACCTCGATCTCCCGCTCCAGAATGGGCAGGATGAGCGTCTTGCCGACATACTTCTTGAACCGGCTGTCTTTCGGATTGACCGCAACGGCCGTGTCACCCAGCATCGTCTCCGGACGAGTCGTGGCCACCGTCAGGTAATCATCCGATCCCTTGACCTTGTATTTGATATACCACAGGTGTCCCTGCAGCTCCTTGTATTCCACCTCGTCATCAGACAGGGAGGTCTGGCTCACCGGATCCCAGTTGATGATCCGGTGTCCCCGGTAGATCCATTTCTTACGGTACAGATGCTCAAACACCTCCGCAACTGCCTTGGACAGCCCCTCATCCAGCGTAAACCGCGTCCGATCCCAGTCACAGCTGCAGCCAATCTTCTTGAGCTGATTGAGAATCTTCTCCTTGTTCATCTGGGCCCAGTCCTGAGTCCGCTCCAGGAACTTCTCCCGGCCCATCTCGCGACGCGTCGTCCCTTCCTTGGCCAACTGCTTCTCGACAATCACCTGGGTGGCAATACCAGCATGGTCAGCACCGGGAATCCAGACAGACTCATAGCCCTCCATTCGATGCTTGCGCACCAGGATATCCTGGATTGTATTGTTCAGCGCATGGCCCAGATGCAGCACATCAGTGACATTCGGCGGTGGTATGACAATCGTATATGGCGGCTTGTCTGAGTTCGGGTTGCCCACAAAGAACTTCCGGTCCAGCCACCGCTCATATATCCGGTCCTCGACCTGCTTAGGGCTGTAGGCCGCAGATGACTTCCCTTTATCGCCGTTTTTCTTGCTCATCCTCAGTTGATTCCTTATATATGGCCGGTCAACGGCACCCCTGCCGATGGGGGGATTGCCAGATTAAGAACGCTCAGTATAGTCCTGCCCACCGTCCGTGTCAAGATTGTACCCGACAGACGCGAAACCGGCAGGATACCAGACTTATACCTATATCGTCACCAATGGATGATCTTAAAGCCCGCCTCGACGACCCCGAACTGACCCCCTTTGAGCGCCTCCTGCTGGTCATGAGAATTCTCCGCTCCCCCGAAGGCTGTGCCTGGGACCGCAAGCAGACCCACAAGTCGTTGCAGCCCTATCTTATAGAGGAGTCTTACGAGGTTCTGGAAGCCATCGAAAAAGGCGACTTCACCGATCTCAAAGAAGAACTCGGCGACCTGCTCTGCCAGATCGTCTTCCACGGCCAACTTGCCGCCGAGGAAGGCCGGTTCACCACCGAGGACTCCGTCAACCATATCACCAACAAACTCATCCGGCGCCACCCACACGTCTTCGGCGAGCGAAAAGACCTCGACCCCGACCAGGTCCGCGACCAGTGGGAACAGATCAAAGTGGAATCGGGAGAGAAGAAGTCCGTGCTTGGCGGCCTGCCGGGCTCCATGCCTGCTCTGATGATGGCCTTCCGAATAGGCGAAAAAGCCGGGGGAGTGGGTTTCGACTGGGATCGACCGGCCGACGTTCTTGAAAAGATTGCCGAGGAACTCGACGAGATCAAGGCCGAGATGGCATCAGGCGACAAGGACGCCCTCGAGGACGAAATAGGCGATATGCTCTTCGCCGCCGCCTCTCTCTCCCGCAAACTGGATATTGACCCCGAACGTGCCCTCAAGCGAGCCCTGGAGAAATTCCGCGCCCGCTTCGAGCTGCTTGAAAAAGTGGTCAAAGCCTCCCATCGCCCCTTCGCCGACTACTCACTGGACGAACTCGAGGCGATTTGGCAGCGTGTTAAGTAGCTGACAAACAATATTATAACAGATTAATCAAACGCTCGTCACCTTCACCCACACAACTTCCCCCATCACATTTCGTACTATCCATTATTGTTTTATGTTGATTAGCATTAACCACACAGATTTCTTAGGCCCTACCTAACAGAAGAAAAAAGCTGCTTAGGTAAGCGAAAAGAGGAGCCCTGAACATGAGAACCCTTATACTCGTTAGTGCCGCACTGGTAGTACTGGTTGCGTCCTCAGTCTTCGCGACTGAAACCCGGGTCATTACCCTGGGAAACACCAACAATGTGTTGCTCGATGAGGAAAACATCTGGATCTTCCCCTCACGCGTATTCGACTACCCCAGGCTGGCCGTTGGCGAGGTTGGACAGGACCCAGCTAATAACAACTTCACCCGACTCGGCATCCACTGGGAATTCGGCAAGAAAAAGCCCTTTGTGCTCGGCACCTACTTCTCCGAGCTACCGGCTGTTGTACCCGACGACCTTAATGGCGGCGCGCTGTACAATGCCGACTCCACACGCCTGGACAACCGCCGCATCGACCTTTTTTATGCACGCCAGCTCGGCAACTACAACGGCGGCCTCCGCTTTTCCTACATTCACAGCGGTACCGAACTGGATAACCCTGACAACGCGTTCAAAGAGTGCTTCTCATACTATGATTTCGATCTCGGTGTCACACCGGTCTCTGGCAAGTGGGACCTGGCCCTGAACTTCGGTCTCGGGACGTTTGCCGATGAGAATGAGGACGGAGAGGACGAAACCGCGCCCGACGGATACTATGACTTCTCGCTCATGGGACGGTATTTCTATCCCATGGCGCCCGACTACGTCTTCGTTCCCCATTTCTCCTTCATGAGCTCCAAGCGCGGCGCTGAGCACTACGCGCTCGAAGATGCCGACAACCCGGATCCCGATCTGGATATGACCGAGGACAACTCCCGCACTACCATCGTCTTTGGTTGCGGACTCAACTATGAGCCCTCCCAGAGCGTCTTCGCTGTCGCCGACCTCGGTTTCCGTTACAGCAAGTACAGCCAGGAACTCCAAACCTCCGGATCAACCAGCGAGACCGACATCTCCGACACCTGGTTCCCGTACTTCCGGCTCGGCCTCGATGCCCAGGTGTTCAGCTGGCTCGATGTGCGCCTCGGTGCCTCCTCCAACTGGGCCTCCACCACCAGCGAGTTCAATGACGGTAACAACACCACCAAGCATACCCGAAGCTTCGCCGACAACGACACCTATCTCGGCATGGGCTTCCACTTTGGCAATTTCCATATCGACACCTACACCGACCCCGACCTGTTGCTGCGTGGCTTCGATTTCATCAGCGATTCAGACAACTACACGTCGGACATGAACTTCCAGGTGGGATTGGTTTACGAAATGTAGGTCGCGAAGAACAACTCACTGAATAGGTTTTAACGACCTATTTTCCCTGTGGAGAAAGGCCCGGTTACACTCGGTTTCCGGGCCTTCTTCTATGATACTCACAGGATGAAATGACTGGTTACGCACCCAGCATGTTCTTGACAAACTGTGGCAGGGCAAAGGCAGCCCGGTGCGTCTCACCATTGTAGTATTGCGTCTCCGGTCGTTGCTCCTCCCAGCGTCGCTCATCGAAGTCCTTCAATGGATCGTACTGCTTGCTCGCAAATGTAAACGACCAGTATCCCGATGGATAAATGGGCATAAAGCACGTATACAACCGGGCAATAGGGAAGATGTTCGAAAGGTTGTTGTACAAAGCTGCAACAGTCTTACGATTGAAATAGGGGGATTCTGTCTGCGGGACGAAGATACCGTCCTCCTTCAGCCGATCGAACACCGTCTGGTGAAACGGTTTCTGGAACAGATCCGCCGCCGGACCCACCGGGTCCGAAAGGTCGGCCACGATGACATCGAACTTCTCATCGGTGTTCTCGATGTACTTCTTGCCATCCTCAAACAGCAGTTCCGCCCGTTTATCGGCCAGACCGGCGGTCAGGGCGGGGAAGTGCACTTTGGCAGTATCGACCACTTTCTTGTCGATCTCGCACATTGTGATCTTCTCCACCTCCGGATGCTTCAACATCTCGGTCAGGCAACCGCAGTCGCCGCCACCAATTATCAGTACCCGCCTGGGAGCCGGGTGGACGAACAGCGGTACATGTGCCAGCATCTCGTTGTACGCATTGTTGTCGTTGTCAGCCACCATCAGTGACCCGTACAACACCAGCAACTTGCCGAAATCCTTGTTGGTGATGACCTCTATGCGCTGAAAATCAGACTCCGTCGACTCCAGTACCTTGCCAACCCTCAGCGTCAGCCCGGAAACACCCTGGTGCAGCTCGCTGTACCAGACATTCCAGAGATCCTCCATCCCTTCTTCTGTGATATACTTGTCTGCCACGTCTTTGACTGCTTTCTCCATCACTCCCTAGTCAATAATGTGGTACACCGGACGGCGCAGCTCGTTGAAACCGGAACCCGATACCGCGCAATACGCGCCGGTGCTGGTGAACATGATACGATCTCCTATCTCGTGCTCCGGCATCATAAGCCCATCATACATAACATCAAACGAATCGCAAGTCGGACCCGCCAGAACCGAGAGCAACTCCTCACCGGAACGGTCGTTTACCACCGGATACTGGCAGTGATCGAACACGATCCCCGAGAATGTGGAATACAACCCGTCGTCCAGGTAATACCACATCTTGCCATCGCGATATGCCTTCCCAACCACCGAGCACAGCAGCGTCACCGCCGAACCGGCAATGAACCGCCCCGGCTCGCTGATCACGCGAATGCTCTGCGCGATCCAACGATCCAGTGCGCGGTTGATCGGCTGGGCAAACTCCGCAATATCCGGCACCGGCTCCACATACTCGATCGGAAAGCCGCCGCCTATATCCAGAAGCCGCACCGAGATGCCGTTGTCAGCCAGTTGGTGAATCAACCGCGACGCCGCCTTGATAGCGGTCACGTAGTTCTCGGCGTAAACACACTGCGATCCGATATGGAAACACAGCCCATACACTTCGTGGCCGCACTGTATGACCTTCTTCGCCAGCGGCAGGACCTCGTCGGTCGTGCAACCGAACTTGTACTGTAGATTCACCACCGCCTGCGTGTTCAGATGCACGCGATAACGAATCAGGATCTTCAACTTCTTATCAGTATACCGAGTCAGCTTGTCCACCTCTGCCGGATTGTCCACCACGAACATCTCAACCCCCGACTCGACCGCCTGGTCGAATTCCCCAATAGACTTGATCGGGTGCGAGTGTATCAGGCTCCCGGGATCAACACCAGTCTTGAGAACCAGGTTAATCTCGCCAGCCGAGCAAACATCGAAATTCCCACCACGCTTGTACACTTCATGAAGTATCACGCTGTGGTTGTTCGGCTTGACCGCATAGTGGATATCCACACGCGGCATCGCCGACTTCAGCGCCTCATAATTACGCCCGACCTGAGAACGCGACAACAGTAGCAACGGGCTGTCCTGCACCGGCTGATGAAACAGCTCACGGTAGTACCCGCTCTGCAGCCCAAAGCTG
This sequence comes from candidate division GN15 bacterium, assembly GCA_014729205.1. GTDB lineage: Bacteria > Zixibacteria > MSB-5A5 > GN15 > FEB-12 > WJKG01. The sequence continues at coordinate 15,626 of WJKG01000003.1, forward strand.
CTCTCGCGCCCCTCAAGGGCCGAAAGACTGACAGCATGAGTCATGGCCGCTCCCCTTCACGCTTAAGCGTTGAGCGACGTGACGAACGCCGCGGTCGGTTTGTGCCGAAGTACCTCGTCCTTCTCCGAAGGAATCCCCCGCTTCACCTCCGATACCTGGGCGTTCCGTGCCCCAAGCTGAGCCTTCATGTACTCGAAAGCCAGATACGGATCCACACTGTCGCCACAGGTGAAAAAGTCAACCGCGGCGTACCCGTACTCCGGCCACGTGTGAATCGACAGGTGAGACTCAGCAATAACGACCACTCCTGACAGACCCTGAGGGTTGTAGCGGTGGAAGACCGAGCGCACAATCGTCGCCCCGGCTTTTCGTGCAGCATCCTTCATGTCGGCTTCGAGTCTGTCAAGATTGTCCAGAATATCTCGGTCGCAATCCGAGTATTCAACGATCAGGTGTCGTCCGAGAATCTGCATCCGCCATCCCTCCTTTCAAAGAGTTTTCCATTTTCCGCCCCATTACATCTGGGGCGGCGAGGTCACCATCAGCAAACACGCCGTAGTGCTCCCCTGGTTAGAGATCTGGTGCTCCTTGACCGCCTTGAAGTAAAAGCAGTACTTCTTGGGCACCTTCTGTTTCTTCTTGCCATGCAACAGGGTAACCGTTCCCTTGAGCACGAAACCAAAGACCTCGCCCGCGAACGGCCCCATCTTGTCCAACGCCTCTCCCGGCTCAAGCTCGATTAGCGTCGGGTCCATCAGATTGTTGGTCGAACCCGGCACCAACAGATCAAACCGGCTGACCCCCTTGCCATCGATGTTGATCCGCTGCTCGGGAGCGAACACCACCGGCACATTCGCCGTCTCAGCGAAAAACTCCGCCATGCTCACACCCAGGACATCCAGGATGTCCTTGAGCGAATCAACTGATATCGAGGTCTGCTCATTCTCCAACTGCGAGATAAACCCCTTGGTCAAATCAGCGCGATCAGCCAGCTCTGCCTGGGTCAAATCCGAGCCCAGCCGAAGCTCCCGTATCTTCAATCCTATGTTCAGGTCAGCGACCACGCCGTCTCCCGGGTTTAATAAACAGTACCTTTTTGTTTAATAAAGGCGCACCAAGATAACAGGCATGGCAGACTTGTCAAGGCGAAAAAATGCCCACCCCCAAAAAAAACAGCCCGACCCCCTGCGGCTGTCAGCCCCACCACTCAAACGCTTAACAACTAACGACTTGAACATATCACCCCGGGGTTGGTTCAAGGCTCTCCCACGCAGGATTTTCCGCCACACCGCTTGCCAACCGTCGCAAATGGTGTAGATTATGCCTCATTGAGATGAGTCAGATTACAACCAAGGAGCGAGTACTATCAAACAGTATGATATAGTCATCATTGGCAGCGGCCCGGGCGGGTATACCGCCGGTATCAGGGCCGCCCTCAAGGGCGCCAAAGTCGCCGTCGTCGAACTGGATAAACTCGGTGGTGTGTGCCTCAATCGGGGCTGCATACCCTCCAAAGCCCTCATCGCCTCCGCCGCCGAATACAAACGCATGAAAGAAGCCGAACAATTCGGCCTCAAACTCGCCACACCACCGATCTACGATTGGCTGGCGATGCGGACCCGTAACGACAAGATCGTCAAAATGCTCACCGGCGGTATCGGCCAACTATTCAAATCGCACGGCGTCGACCACTACCAGGGCTATGGCCACGTCTCCGGCAAAGACTATGTCACCGTCGTCGCCGAGGATGGCAGCGAAACCAAGCTCAAAGCCAGGAACATCATCATCGCCACCGGCTCCCGCGCCGCCAGCATCCCCGGCGTGGCCATCGATGGGCACCGGATCGTCACCAGCGACCACCTGCTCGAACTGGAGAACCTGCCAGCCTCAATGCTCATCATCGGTGCCGGCGTCATCGGCTGCGAGTGGGCGTTCATGCTGGCGATGCTCGATGTCAAAGTCACCGTGGTCGAAATGCTCGATCGCGCCCTGCCCATGGAGGACGTTTCGACCTCCAAACAGATCGAGCGCGAGCTGAAAAAACTCAAGGTCGATGTGCACACCAAGACCAGAATCAACCAGGTTACCCCCGGACCACAGGGCGTTACTGCCGAACTCGCCGGCGGCAAAAAGGTCGAGGCCAACCAGGTACTCGTGGCGGTCGGACGTCGCTTCAATGTCGAGGAAATGGGGCTCGAGGAAATCGGCGTCAAGATGAACAAGAACGGCTCGATCAAGACCAACCAGAGCATGAAAACCAATATCGACAACATATACGCCATCGGAGACGTCCGCGGCGAAATCCTTTTGGCCTACACCGCTGTCCACGATGGTACTGTCGCCGTCGACAACGCCCTTGGCGAAAAGGCCAAGAAGAACTACTTGGGCGTCCCCTCGGTCATCTTCACTCATCCCGAGGTCGCCTCGGTTGGCATGAGAGAGGAGGAAGCCGCCGAGAAACACAGTATCGCTATCGGTAAGTTCCCACTGCGCACACTCGGCAAGGCCCACGCCGAAAACGAGATCGCCGGCGAGGTCAAGCTGATCGGCGACAAGAAGACCGACAAACTACTCGGCGCCCACATTGTCGGTGTCCATGCCACAGAGATCATTCACACCTGCGCCCTGGCAATCAACCAGGGTATGACCGTGAAGCAGCTCGGCTCACTCATCTTCGGCCATCCGGTCATTTCCGAGTCCATCATGGAGGCCGCTCACGATCTCCACGGCATGTCCGTCCATCTCGCCAGAAAACGCAAGTAGCTCCGGCGCAGATTGTGTGCTTAATGTGAGAAACAGGCGAGAATAGCACCAATACGCAACTAAGCCGCCCGCAGATTATGCGGGCGGCTTACGTGTTGAAAGATAGTATCTTAACAGGTCAGCGAGAGCACAAGGGGAGCCGATTACAACGCAACATCTGCGCTTCGTGTCTCGATAGCAGATTAGCTCACGGCCTCCTCACGTACGTAACAGCTTGCATAACAGTGCGTTAAGGCGAAATAGCGCCGATTGCCCAAAAGTGGCATGCATGTTGTTACTATAATTACCGAAGTTGGTTACTCTTAAATATTACAGTATGGCGGTGAAGGGTATTTAAGAGAGGTGAGGACGGAAGCGACCTTTGTGAGGGAGGTTGCTTCCACTCAGACAAAAAGCCGCCGGACCGAAAGGCCCGGCGGCTTTTGTTATGCCATCACGTATCATCTTCGACAGCTATGGACAGACCATCGGCGCCGGACCACCTGAGAACAGGTAGCCCACCAGATACGTCATATCCTGGATGTTGATCAAGTCTCCCGGATCGTTGTTGGCATTGCCGCGCATCGGCGCCACACAACAACCATACGTAATCGTATGGTACACCGGCGAACCATCCTCCGGCGCATACAACCAAGGATTGAAATCAAACCGTATCCAGGC